>JBBQIA010000152.1:0-5063 GCA_038324485.1 Lysobacterales bacterium | reverse complement strand
ACGCGGCATGGCTGGATCAGGCTTGCGCCCATTGTCCAATATTCCCCACTGCTGCCTCCCGTAGGAGTCTGGGCCGTGTCTCAGTCCCAGTGTGGCTGATCATCCTCTCAGACCAGCTACCGATCGTCGCCTTGGTGAGCCTTTACCTCACCAACTAGCTAATCGGTCGTCGGCTCATCTTTCTGCGTGAGGCCTTGCGGTCCCCCACTTTCACCCGTAGGTCGTATGCGGTATTAGCGTAAGTTTCCCTACGTTATCCCCCACAAAAAGGTAGATTCCGACGAATTCCTCACCCGTCCGCCGCTCGCCGCCAGGGTTGCCCCCGCGATGCCGCTCGACTTGCATGTGTTAGGCCTGCCGCCAGCGTTCACTCTGAGCCAGGATCAAACTCTTCAGTTAAAGCTTGTTGCTTTAAGCAGATCGGTCGATTCCTGAGCTTTGCGTTGCATGTCACAAAAACATTCAACAGTGCTCATGATCGAGCGTCTGCAAGATTGATGATGATCTCACCATCCTGCAGGCACCCGCACAAAACACCTGCGCGTACTTTCAAAGATCTGACCCCTGCGCCTTAGCGCGTCCGAGCATTTCGCCCGAGGGAGCCGCACACTATACAGCACTTTCGAAGACCGTCAACACCATTCCGCCGACTTCTTTCCTCTCCAGACCCACCACAAAAACGCTTCGTTTCCAAAGCCGCCCAGCAGCGGGGGGCGAACTATAGGCAATCAGAGAGGAGAGATGCAACACCCAATTTACGGCCAAGGTTCCGAGAAGCCCCTCCGTTCAGATTGGCGAGGCAAAAGCACGGCGCGACAGCCTCACTGGCTGAATAAACCCGGCCTGCAGGCCTAGAATCGGTGGTCTTCTTCCATCTAATGAGATGTTCCATGACGCTTCTGCGCCGAATCCTCCCCATCGGCTTTGCGCTGACGGCCGTGCTCGCCGGCACCGCATGCCAAGGCTCTGGCGCAGACCACTGGGTTGAGGTGGGCGGCGAGCGTTTCACCATTGAACTGGCGGATGACTTTGATGAGCGCGCGCGCGGCCTGATGTACCGCGAGGATATGGCTGCCGACCACGGCATGCTCTTCGTGCACGCTCGCGAGGAGCCGCTGGCGTACTGGATGAAGAACACGCGCATGGCGCTCGACATCTTGTACTTCGATGCGGAACGGCGATTGGTGTCAATTCAGCGCGGCGTGCCGACGTGCTCTGCCGGCGATCGCTGCCCGAGTTATCCCAGCCGTGGTCCGGCCAAGTACGTCTTGGAATTGAGGGCTGGCCGCTCTGACGCGCTGAGCATGGAGCCGGGCGACGAGATCGTGTTTTCTAGCGACATCCCGACGACGGGGCAGCCCTGACTCGGGCAGGTGCCGCTGGATCTATCGGACAGGCCTAAAACTCGACCATTTCGAAGTCGGCCTTGCCTACGCCGCATTCGGGGCACTGCCAGTCTTCGGGGATGCTGGCCCAGCGCGTTCCGGGCGCCAGACCCTCGGCAGGCAGGCCAAGCGCTTCGTCATAGAGGAAGCCGCAGACCACGCAGACCCACGTCTTATAACGTTCGGTTGAAACAGTCATCGGCAAGGCATCACACGGGGCTCGCCTACAATCCTGCCATGACATGGCGCGGCGTGTACCTCATTACCCCTGATGATCCCGATGGCGATCGGCTGCTGGAGCGCGTCAGCGCGGTGCTTCCGGCTGGCCCTGCCCTGCTTCAGTACCGCAACAAGCAGGCAGACGCCGCACAACGACGCGATCAGGCTGGACGGCTTCAGGACCTGTGCGAGCGCGCCGGCGTGCCCCTGATCATTAACGACGACTGGCGCTTGGCGGAGGCCATTGGCGCTGCCGGAGTTCATCTGGGCGAAGACGATGGCGATCTGGCGACGGTGCGTCGTCAGTGCCCGCGCTTGATTCTTGGCGCCTCCTGCTACGACTCACTGGAGCGTGCGCAGCAGGCGCGCGAGGCCGGCGCCGACTACCTCGCGTTCGGCGCATTTTTTCCCACGCAAACCAAAACCACCACGCGGCGCGCAAGGCCCGACCTGCTTGCAGCGGCCGAAGTGCTGGCGCGGCCGCGCGTGGCGATCGGCGGCATCACTGCCGATAATGCTCCGGCGTTGATTGCGGCCGGAGCCGACATGGTGGCCGTCGTGGGCAGCGTGTTTTCGGCACCCGACCCACTGGGTGCTGCCCGGCGTCTTGCCGCCCTATTTCCTTCTCTGGCCGCAGACGGGGCAATACCCGACCCTGCCACGCCGCTCGCTTAAACGGATGCTCATGAAGACCGACACCAGCCACGCCCTGTTCTCTCGCGCCCTCGACCTGATGCCGGGCGGCGTCAATTCGCCGGTTCGCGCCTTTCAGTCCGTGGGCGGCGAGCCCTTCTTCGCGAAACGCGCCAAAGGCGCGTGGATCGAAGACGTGGACGGCAATCGCTATGTGGACTACATCGGCAGTTGGGGGCCGATGATCGCGGGGCATGCGCGCGAGGAAGTTCTGGACGCGGTGCGCGCGGTGATGGGGGACGGCCTGAGCTTTGGCGTACCGAACCCGCTTGAAGTGACCATGGCCGAGGCCATCACCCGCATCGTGCCGAGCTGCGAGATGGTGCGCATGGTGAACTCGGGCACCGAGGCCACGCTGTCGGCCATTCGCTTGGCCCGAGGCGCCACCGGTCGCAATCGCATCGTGAAGTTTGAGGGCTGCTACCACGGCCACGGCGACAGCTTTTTGGTGAAAGCCGGTTCCGGCGCGCTGACCTTCGGCCTACCGAACTCACCCGGCGTACCCAAGGCGCTGGCCGATCTCACCCTGACCCTCCCCTACAACGACCCGGAGGCTGCGACGGCGCTGTTCGACGAAATGGGTAGCGACATCGCCGGGCTGATCATTGAGCCGGTGGTGGGCAATGCCAACTGCATTCCGCCTGATCCGGGCTATCTGCAGCATCTGCGCGCCCTGTGCACCCAGCACGGCACCTTGCTGATTTTCGACGAAGTCATGACGGGCTTTCGCGTGGCCTTGGGCGGCGCGCAGGCGCTCTATAACGTCACCCCCGACCTGAGCACCTTCGGCAAGATCATTGGCGGGGGCATGCCGGTGGGCGCCTACGGCGGTCGTCGCGACTTGATGCAGCAGATTGCGCCGGCAGGGCCGATTTATCAGGCCGGCACCTTGAGCGGCAATCCGGTGGCGATGGCGGCCGGCTTGGCGACTCTTGCCCTGATCGAGCAGCCCGGCTTCCATGCTGAGTTGGCGCGCCGCACCGACACGCTGGTGGCGGGATTCCAGTCGGCAGCGGATGAAGCTGGCGTGGCCTTCAGCACTCGTCACGTCTGCGCGATGTTTGGCCTGTATTTCACGGCGGAACACGTGACCCGCTTCGAGCAGGCCAAGGCCGCCGACGGGGCGCGCTTCAATCGCTTCTTCCACGCCATGCTCAAGCGCGGCGTGTATCTGGCGCCCTCGGCCTTTGAGGCTGGGTTTTTGTCGTCGATGCACGGTGATGCGGAGCTGTCGCACACGCTGGACGCCGCCCGCGCGGCCTTCCGCGAAGTCGCCGCCGCAGGATGAGTGCTCGCCCTCGCCCGCGCTTGGTGGTTTTCGATTTAGACGACGTACTCGTCGAGTCGAATCGCGATTTGCGCTTGCAGGCGCTCGCGCGGAGCACGGGTGCGTCACCAGACACGGTGGTCGCGGCCTTTTTCAAGAGCGGACTGGAAGCGCGAAACCATCGCGGTGAGCTGGGCTTAGAGGACTACTTAGACACTGTGCGTAAGCGCTTTGGCTTAGTGCTGCCCGAGGAGGACTTCGTTGATGCGCGCCGGCAGAGCCTGCGCCTTCGTCATGAGGTCTTGGCCCTAGCCGAAGCCTTGGCGCCGCAAACCACCTTGGCGCTGTTCGCCAACGGCGGCGAATGGCTGGGCAAGCATCTGCCGAAGTTTTTGCCCGAATTACGCCCCCTGTTCGGCACCCGAATGATCACCAGCGCGCAGTTGGGCCTGACTAAGCCCGATCCGCAAGCGTTCTTCGCATGCTTATCCACGCTTGGCTTCTCGACGAGCTCGTCCCTGATGATTGATGATCACGCCGAGCATGCCGCTGGCGCGCGGGACGCCGGTCTTGACGCCATTCATTACCTCTCGCCAGCCCAGCTGGCCTCCGAACTGATGCTTCGCGGCTTCGATCTGGAACCCGTCCATGCGCCTTGAAACCCTTGCCGTCCATGCCGGCGGCGAACCGGATGCCCACAACGGCGCGGTGTCACCGCCCCTGCACCTGTCGACCACGTTCAAGCACGGCCCCGCGGCCGAACGCATGGCCGGCTACGAGTACCAGCGCGAGGGCAATCCCACCCAAGACCGGCTAGAAACGGCGCTGGCCGCGCTGGACGGCGGCGCGGGCGCTCTGGCTTACGGCTCGGGAATGGCCGCAATGACAGCGGCGCTGGAACTGGTGCCCGCCGGTCGTCTGGTACTGGTGCCGGAAGATTGCTACGCCGGCCTGCGTGCGCTGGGCTCTGAGTTTTTGCCGGAACGTGGCGTCAGCGTTCGCGCGGTGGACCAGACCGATTCGGCGGCCGTGGCGGCAGCAATGACGCCGGAGGTGGGGATGATCTGGGCCGAGACGCCGTCGAATCCGCAGCTGCGGATTGCCGATCTGGCGGCGCTGTCGTCCATTGCGCGGCAACACGGCGCCCTGCTGGCGGTGGACAACACCTTCGCCACGCCCGTGCTGCAGCGGCCGATTGCGCTGGGTGCCGACATGGTGATGCACGCCACGACGAAATACATGGGCGGCCACAGCGATGTGATGGGCGGCGCGCTGGTGTTTGCGCACCGCGATGCACTGTTCGAGAAGGCGGCCCATCGGCGCCACATCACTGGAAATATTCTGGCGCCGTTCTCGGCGTGGCTGACCCTGCGCGGCCTGCGCTCGCTGCCCGCCCGGATGGCTTGGCACTGCGCGAACGCGCGACGCATCGCCGAGTTTCTTGAATCCCAATCGGCGGTCGAGACGGTGTTCTATCCAGGGCTGGCCTCGCACCGAAA
>JBBQIA010000151.1:0-5072 GCA_038324485.1 Lysobacterales bacterium | reverse complement strand
CCTTAGATAGCCACGGCTTCGGCGTGGCTTCGGTGCGCTTCATTTGCGGCACGCAGGACCTACACAAGCAGTTGGAAGCGAAGATTGCAGCGTTCTTCGGCACCGAAGACACCATTCTTTATGCGGCCTGCTTCGACGCAAATGGTGGGCTCTACGAGCCGCTGCTTGGCGAGCAAGACGCCATCATCTCCGACGCGCTGAACCACGCATCGATCATTGACGGCGTGCGTCTTTGCAAGGCGCGCCGCTACCGCTATGCCAACAGCGACATGGCTGATCTCGAAGCGCAGCTCAAGCAGGCACGTGCTGATGGCGTCCGCGACATTCTGATCACCACCGACGGCGTGTTCTCGATGGACGGCTTTATCGCGCCGCTGGACCGCGTTACCGCGCTGGCCGCGCAGTACGGCGCGATGGTCCACATCGACGAATGCCATGCGACCGGTTTTCTTGGCGCTACCGGACGCGGCAGCGCCGAGGTGAATGGCGTGATGTCGAAGATCGACCTGTTCACCGGCACGCTGGGCAAAGCGATGGGCGGCGCGATCGGCGGTTTTACCACCGGCCGCAAAGAGGCCATCGAACTGCTGCGCCAGCGCTCGCGCCCCTACCTGTTTAGCAACTCGCTGCCGCCACACGTGGTGGCCGCAGGCATTACCGCCTTTGACATGCTGGCCGCCGCCGATGAACTCCGCGAGCAGTTGGCCGCCAACACGGCGTACTTCCGCGAACAGATGACCGCCATTGGCTTTGAGATCAAGCCGGGCACACACCCGATCTGCCCGGTGATGCTGCATGACGCCAGCCTTGCGCAGCGCTTCGCCACGCGCTTGCTGGAAGAGGGCATCTACGCCATCGGCTTCTTCTTCCCCGTCGTACCCAAGGGACAAGCGCGCATTCGCACGCAGATGAGTGCCGCGCATACGCGGGAGCACCTCGACCTCGCGATTGCCGCATTCACCAAAGTGGGCCGCGAGTTGGGCGTGCTGCCACCGGCCTAATCCAACGGCGTCCAGCGTGTCGCTCTGCGAGCGCGTTTGATTTCGCCGCTATCGGCGCAGGGCATCAACTTCCTCGACGCTCAAACGCCGCCACTCGCCTTTGCCCAGCGTCCCCAAGGCCAGCGGCCCGATGGACACGCGCAGCAGGCGGCGCACGGGATGGCCCAGCGCCGCCAGCATCCGTCGGATATGGCGATTACGGCCTTCGTCCAGAACGATTTCGAGCCACGCGGTCTTGTCGCCGCTGCGCAATAAGAGCGCTGAACGCGCCGCCAGATGCTCACCGCGGTCGTCCACGCCGGCCAACATCGCGGCCAAAGCCGTCGCATCCGGCAGCCCGTCCACCTGCACGTGGTAGGTCTTATCGGGGCCAGTGGCCGGGTCGGTGATGTGCGCCGCCCACGCGGTGTCATTGCTAAACAGCAGCAGGCCCTCGCTGGCCTGATCCAATCGCCCCACCGGCGACAGCCAAGGCAGTCCCGCGCCCTCTAAACAGCGATACACCGTGTCACGGCCGCGCTCATCGTCGGCGGTGGTCACCAGACCGCGCGGCTTGTTCATCGCCAGACACACGCGCTCGGCCTCATCCAGCCGGCGCCCATCGACGCGTACCTCGTCGCGCCCCGCCAGCACCGGGTGTTCGGGGTCGCGAACCACCCGCCCCGCCACGCTGACGCGTCCCTCGCGCACCCACTCCGCCGCCTGAGTGCGCGATGCGAGCCCCGCTTTTGAGATCACGCGGGCCACGCCGTGACGCGGAATTCGGGGTGGAGTCGGAGGAGCCATCCGGCGATGATCCAGAATAGACCCGGGCTTGGCTACGCTAAGCACACATTCGCCGACCAAGGAACGCCCCATGTCCGAACACACCGCCACCCTGAACTGGTCTCGCGACGGCCGTGAATTCACCTACGAAGGCTATTCCCGCGACCACCGTCTGGTGTTTGAAAATGGGCTCGACACGCTGGCCTCGTCAGCACCGGACTTTGCCGGCAACCCCGAGGCGCTGAATCCGGAAACCCTTCTGGTGGGGTCGCTCTCGTCCTGCCACATGCTCACCTTCCTAGCCCTGTGCGCAAAGCGCGGCCACGTGGTCGAGCACTACGACGACGACGCCTCGGGCTACCTCGAAAAAAATGCCGAAGGCCGCATGGCCATCAATCGCATCGTCTTGCGGCCTAAAATTCGCTTCCAAGACGGCACCGCGCCCGACAGCGCCGCTCTGGCCAAGCTTCACGAGCGCGCCCACGCCAATTGCTTCATTGGCAGTTCGATCAACGCGGTGGTTACCGTCGAATCCGCCTGAATCCCGCCTCGATTCACCACCCTCTCACCGACCCAGCGCCTACGCTTCACCCATGCCTGATCAATCTTCTAACGCCGCCCTGTGGCGCCGGCCGCTCACGGCCCTCATTCGCTGGTTCGACACCTCGGCCGCCGACCCGGTCTCAGACGCCGACGCCCATCGCGTCGACTGGCTACGCGTCCTGCCCTTCATCGGCCTGCATCTGGCCTGCCTTGGCGTGATCTGGGTCGGTGTTAGCGCCTTCGCGGTGGGCGTGGCGGTCGCGCTTTACGCGCTGCGGATGTTCGCCATCACCGGCTTTTATCACCGATATTTTTCGCATAAGGCGTTTCGCACGTCGCGGCCGGTGCAGTTTCTGTTTGGGCTAGTGGGAGCCAGCAGCGTGCAGCGCGGGCCGCTGTGGTGGGCGGCGCATCATCGTCAGCACCACCGCGCCAGCGACACGCTAGAAGACCCGCATTCGCCCAAGTTGAAGGGCTTCTGGTACAGCCACATGGGCTGGTTCTTGACGCGTGGCGCCTTTCATACCGATGCAAATGCGATCAAGGATTTGACCAAGTTCCCCGAACTGCGCCTGCTGGACCGCTTCGACATTCTGGTGCCGATCGCGCTAGCGGTTGGCTTGTTCCTGCTGGGGAGCTGGCTGGAAACCGCCGCGCCCGCGCTCGAAACGAGTGGCCCGCAGCTGCTGATCTGGGGCTTCTTCATCTCGACCGTGGTGCTGTTCCACGTCACCGTCACCATCAATTCCTTTGCCCACCGCTTCGGCAGCCGGCGCTTCGCCACGCGCGACGACTCGCGGAACAACTGGTTTTTGGCCCTGCTCACCTTCGGCGAGGGCTGGCACAACAACCATCACCACTACCCCGGTTCGGCTCGGCAGGGCTTCCGTTGGTGGGAATACGACATGACCTACTACACGCTGCGCCTGATGAGCGCGCTGGGCCTGGTTTGGGACCTCAAGCCGGTGCCCGAGGCCTTCAAGAAGCCCACCGAGGGCGCTGCATGAGAGTCGCTGTCGTCGGCAGCGGCATTGCCGGCCTCTCTGCCGCTTGGTTGCTATCCCGACAGCACGAAGTCGTGCTGTTCGAGGCCGAAGCTCGATTAGGCGGTCACACGCACACCCATGACGTTGAACAGGCGGGGCGTCGCTATCGCGTCGACAGCGGCTTCATCGTCCACAACGCGCACAACTACCCGCTGCTGACGCGGATGTTCGACGAGCTCGGCGTGGCCTCGCAGGACACGACGATGAGCTTCGGCGCGCAGATGGAAGCGACCGGGCTCGAATACAACGCCACCAACCTCAACGGGCTGTTTTGCCAGCGTCGCAACCTGATTTCCCCTGCGTTCCTGCGGATGGTGCGCGAGATCCTGCGCTTCTACCGCGAGGCCGGCGCGCTGCTCAAAGACCCCGGCCCCGGTCCGTCGCTCGGCGACTACCTTGAACAACACGGCTACTCGACGCTGTTTCGCGAAGCGCACCTGATCCCGATGGCATCGGCCCTCTGGTCCTCGCCCTCGGCCACCGTGCTCGACTTCCCCGCAAAATATTTGGTCCGCTTCATGGACCACCACCGAATGCTGCAGGTCGATCAACGGCCACAGTGGCGCGTGGTGCAGGGCGGCTCCTCGTCCTACGTGCAGGCGCTGAAGTCGCGCTGGAGCGTGGACGTGCGTCTGGCCTGCCCGGTCCAGCGCATCACCCGCGACGAGACCGGCGTCACCGTGAAACACGTCGCCGGCGAAGACCGTTTCGACGCCATCGTCGTGGCCACGCACAGCGACCAAGCGCTGGCCCTGCTCGGCGATGCAGACGCCCTCGAGCGCGAGGTGCTGGGCGCCATTCCGTTCCAGCGCAACGAAGTCGTGCTGCACACCGACCGCCGCCTGCTGCCGAAAAACCCCAAGGCCTGGGCTGCGTGGAATGCTTTCGTGCCTGCCGACCCGGCGGCCGAGTGCAGCGTCAGCTATTGCATGAACCTGCTGCAGCGCATCGACTCACCCGAGCCCTTCGTCGTCACGCTAAATCGCAGCGACGCCATCGACCCGGCCAAGGTCATCGCGCGCATGAACTATCAGCACCCCATCTACACCCACGCCAGCGTGGCGGCACAGGGGCGCCGCGAAGAACTCAATGGTCGCCGCAACACTTGGTTTGCCGGGGCGTGGTGGGGCTTCGGCTTCCACGAAGACGGCATGCGCGCCGGCGTCGAAGCCGCGGCAGGACTCGGAGTGACCTGGTGAACAGCGACGGCAGCGATCAACGGTCGGCGCCCGTGGGCCACGGCCTGCGCAGCGCCATTTACGAAGGTCACGTGCGCCATCGCCGCTTCGCCACGGCCAGCAACGATTTCCGCTACCGGATGTTTCAACCCTTTCTCGACCTCGCTGAACTCGACGAGGTCTTTGCCGAACGCTGGTTCTGGTCGGTCGGGCGCCGCAACCTTGCCGAGTTTCGCCGCAGCGACTATTTCGGCGACGCGGCGTTGCCGCTCGATGCCGCCGTGCGAGCCCGCGTCGAACCGGAACTGGGCCGCCCCGCTCGCGGCCCCATTCGTCTGCTGACGCACCTGCGCTACTTCGGCTACGTGCAAAACCCGGTGAGCTTTTACTACGGCTATTTGGAAGACGGCACGACTCTCGACTGGATCCTTGCCGAGATCACCAACACGCCGTGGGGCGAGCGCCACGCCTACTTGATGCCGGTCGACCGCGCGGAGCGGAAGGGCCGCGCCCTGCACTTCGGCTTCGACAAAGCCTTC
>JBBQIA010000150.1:0-5239 GCA_038324485.1 Lysobacterales bacterium | reverse complement strand
GGCCACCGGCCATTCTTGCGACACGTTGATGCCGATGCGCTTCGGGTCGCGCTGCACGATCAGCTCGGCCAAGGCTTTCCACTGCGCGTCGAGGTCGCCGCCCGACCACGCCGATTCATAGGGTTCCCCGAAAGGGTAGCGGTTGATGCTGAGCCGCTCCACGCGGCCGTCGGCGAGGCGATGAAACACCAACATGGTGGTTCGGCGCGCCGCAAAGGTCGGCTGCGGCACCAGCGTCAAAAACACCGGGTCTTCCGCGTACTCGCGGGCCAGTACGAGCCAGAGGTCGATCTCGGTCTCGGCCATCAGCGCCGGCAGGAGGGTGTCTAGGCGTTCTTGCAGCAGGCGATTTTCCGGCGCAACGCGATCGCGTGGGGCGAGGATGGCCGGGCGGGATTCAATGACCCGCGCGTCTTTAAATGCCGTCGCCGACGACGCGTGGGCCCCTGGTGCGCTGGAAAACAGCATCGCCGCTGTCAGTGCAATCAGAACGCGCATGGTCATCACCCGCCATCGAATTTTTTGAAGAACAGCAGCATTGGCGATTTGCGCGTCTCGGTCAAAAATATCTTGCGTGCTGATTTGACTTCATTGCCCAACTCCGACAGGGTCTAAAGCCAATGAACAACTCTCCTGCGTGTTTCGATGAAATGGGTTGGCCTGACGAAACTCGGCCCCCGTATGCCCTCATTCAAGCTTGGTTGGATTCTCTTCCCGCCGCGCAGCTGGAAGTAAAACGCCGAGAGGCAGAAGTGTTGTTTCGGCGAATCGGAATTACCTTTGCGGTGTATACCGAAGGCGGTGATCCGGAGCGTTTGATTCCCTTTGATCTAATTCCGCGCGTGCTGGCTCAGAACGAGTGGCAGTCCTTGCGGAAGGGCTTAGAGCAGCGTGCGAAGGCGCTCAACGCCTTTATCAACGACGTCTATCACGAGCGCGACATCATTCGCGCGGGACGGGTTCCAGAGCGCCTCATCCTGAATAACAAAGAATTTCGACCGGAAGCGGTCGGCATCGATATGCCCGGAAAGATGTGGTCGCACATCATCGGCATCGACATGGTGCGCACGGGTCCCGATGAATATTTTGTGCTGGAAGACAACTGCCGCACGCCCTCCGGGGTCTCGTACATGTTGGAAAATCGTGCCGTCATGCAGCGACTTTTTCCTGACCTGCTGCGGCGGAGTGGCGTCGCGCCGGTGGCGCACTACCCCGATGATTTACTCGCAACCCTGCGCTCTCTGGCGCCCGCACAGTGCACGGGCGAGCCCAATATCGTCTTGCTGACGCCCGGCATCTACAACAGCGCCTATTACGAACACGCCTTTCTTGCCGACGAGATGGGCATAGATCTAGTGGAGGGCCCCGACCTGATCGTTGACCGCGAGGTGTGCTACCAGCGCACGACCGCCGGCCTTCGTCGGGTGGACGTCATTTATCGCCGCATCGACGACGCCTACTTAGACCCCGCCGTGTTCCGCCCGGAATCAATGCTGGGTGCTGCGGGCCTGCTGAGCGCGCAGCGCGCTGGCAACGTCACGCTCACGAACGCGGTCGGCACCGGCATTGCCGATGACAAGGCGGTGTACATCCATGTGCCCGAGATGATTCGTTTCTATCTCGGCGAAGAACCGCTGCTAAGAAACGTCCCGACGTGGGACTGCAGCAAAGCTGACGATCTGAAGTACGTGCGGTCGCACCTGGACGAGGTGGTGGTGAAAGCCGTTCACGGCTCTGGCGGCTACGGCATGCTGGTTGGGCCGCACGCCAGTCGCGCCGAGTTGGACGAGTTCCAGCAGATATTGAAAGACCGACCCGAGGACTACATCGCTCAGCCGACGCTTGCGCTGTCCACGGTTCCGACCTTCGTTGAATCGGGGGTCGCACCACGCCACGTTGATCTGCGGCCCTTCGTGCTGTGCGGGACGGACGGCATCCGCATTGTTCCCGGCGGTCTGACGCGCGTCGCGCTCAAAGACGGTTCATTGGTGGTGAATTCTTCGCAGGGAGGCGGCACCAAAGACACCTGGGTGCTGGAAAACTGATGCTCGCCCGAACTGCCTCAAATTTGTTTTGGCTGGCGCGCTACATGGAGCGCGCCGACTATCTGGCTCGCCTGCTGGAAGCCGCCGCGCAGATGAATTCCGTCAACGTCAACGATGCGGGAAACAGCGAGTGGGAGTCGGCCCTCGTGGCGGCCGGTGCACACGAGGCCTTCCTCAAGCATCACGAGGTGGCCGACGAAGCGTCGGTGATCGACTTCCTCGCTTTCGATATGGAGAACCCGTCATCGATCGCGAACTGCATTGAGAGCTCGCGTCGTAATGCGCGAGCCGTGCGGACGGCGCTGACGGCCGAGATGTGGGACGCCATCAACGTCACATGGCAGGAGCTGGTGCTTCATCGCGCCGCTGCGCGAGACAGTGACGCCTTCAACGCGCTCACCGATTGGGTCAAAGCACGCGTTAGCCTGTTCCACGGCGCGTCGTCGAACGGCATGCTTCGCCGCGACAGCTTTCATTTTCATCGCTTAGGCCGCCATTTGGAGCGGGCCGACAACATCGCTCGCCTGCTCGACGTGAAGTATCACGTGCGCCTGCCGACCGTCAGCGACGTCGGTGGCGTGGTCGACTACTACCAGTGGGTGGCGATCTTGCGTGTCGTGGGCGCACGCCGCGCCTATCGCGTGCTGTTCAAGGGCCAGGTCGAGCCGGCGCACGTGGCCGAATTGCTGATCAGTCGAACCGAGTTTCCACGCTCGCTGGCGTTTAGCTATCGCGAGATTGTCGAAAGCCTTGATGCGATTGAGTCGCAGAATCCGCAAATGACGGCCGAATGTAAGCGGCTGGCGCACGAGATGTACGCCAGTCTGCGTTTCGCTGACATCGATGTGGTGATTGCGCAGGGCTTGCATGAGTATCTGACCGATGTGGTGCGCCGCACCGATCAGCTTGGCGCCAGTATCGCCAAGGGGTATCTCTTCTGATGAGGCCGCTGTCGCTGTTTTGATTGGCCGCCAAGGGGCAGAATAGCGTTCGCCCATTGGCCTCTTGCCCTCGGAGCGCGCTTGTTTCTTGGAGTGGTCCGATGACCTACTGCGTTGGTTTGTTCCTTGACGAAGGCTTGGTGATGTTGGCCGATACCCGCACCAACGCGGGTTTGGACAATATTTCGAGCTTCGCCAAACTGCACCATTTTCATCGTGCCGGCGACCGCCTGATCACTGCCATGACCGCCGGCAATTTGGCGGTGACGCAGGCGGTGATGAATTTGGTGGAGGAGGGCGTGCGCCACCCAGACACCAACGAGACGGAAACGATCTGGACCGTCACGACCATGTTCGGTGCCGCTCGGCTGTTTGGCGAGGCGATCCGGCAAGTGCATCGCGCTCAGGCGCAGTCGCTGCAGGCGCACCAGGTGTCGTTCGATGCGTCGATTCTTATTGGTGGCCAGCTGGCGGGCCGCACCATGCGCCTCTTCCAAATATATTCGGCCGGCAATTTCATTGAGGCCACCGCAGACACGCCCTTCCTGCAGTTGGGCGAGCACAAGTACGGCAAGCCGATTCTCGATCGCGCGGTGACCAAGGCCACGCCGATCACGGACGCGGTAAAGCTGGCGCTGATCTCGATGGATTCGACGCTTCGATCGAATTTGAGCGTGGGCTTGCCTTTAGACGTGCTGATTCATCGCAACAACCGGATTGACGACTTCCAGCGCTATCGCGTGTGTGAGAAAGACCCGTATTTTTCGATGCTGCGCGACCGCTGGTCATTGGCCTTGTCGATGGCGCATCGCGACATTCCGGCACCGCCGTGGGCGGAGTCGTCGGTTGTCGCTCCGATGCTGCGCAGCGTTGATTCGCCCAAACCGTTTTAAGGCCTAAACCAGCCGATGTCTCAGAACTCCCAGGCGAAGCGCGCAGCACGAAAAAAGCGCGAGAAAAAATCAGCCAATGCGGGCAGCGCGAGACGCAGCGGCGCGCCGTTTGTGACCCATGCGCAATTGGTGGATGAGGCAAACACGCTGGTGGCCGCTGGCGGCCTTCACGGTAGCGAGTGGGTGATGGTGGTGGCCGGGCGTGCGCTAGATGGCATCGACAGTCCCGGGCTGCTGATTGCCATGCTGAAGCACACGGCGTCGCGCTGCGCATCGGACGGCCGCAACACCACGCTGCAGATGTCGCCGGTCTTGGAAAAAGCCGCGGCGGACGAAGCGGCTGAGGGTGGCCACACCTTGGACGAATGGCTGGCGATGTTGGAGGCAGAGCGTGCCGAGCACGCGGAAAAGAAGCGCGGCGCGATTGCGGCGCCAGATCCCAAGCTGCACTGACGCGCCACAAAGCGCGCTGACCTAGCCCTCGACGCGATTTCGGCCGTTTGCCTTTGCGCGATAAAGCGCCTCGTCGGCGCGGCGCATCAGTGCGTCTTGATCACCCGCTGTGACCGCGACGCCGGTGTCGAGTCCGAAGCTCATGGTGACGTGCAGGTCGGCATCGATGTCGCTGAAATCAAGGCCTTCGATGGTTTGGCGCAGGCGCTCGGCCACGCGCAAGGCTTCGTCCCGCGGGGTGCTGGGCAGCAGCAAAGCAAACTCTTCGCCGCCCCAGCGGGCGACCGTATCGAAGGGGCGACACTGCTGATGCAGGACGGCCGCGATCCGGCGAAGGACCTCGTCACCGATTGCATGCGTCCAGCGATCGTTGATGGCTTTGAAGCGATCGATGTCGGCCACGATCACGCTGAGCGGGTCGCCCGAACGCGTTGCACGAGCGCATTCGCGACTGAGGTGTTCGTCAAAGGCGCGACGATTCGGGATACCGGTCAGCGCATCCTCGCGCGCCTGCCGTTCAAACTCCTGAGATTGGTCGCGCAGCTGCGATTTCTGACGCTCGATTTGCCTCGTGCGCTCATCGACTAAAGCGGCCAGCTCTTGCTCGCGATGCATCAGATGACGCAGACGCAGCCGGTAAAGCAGCCACACCAAAAGCAGGACAACGCCGACCGCCATCGCTTGAAGCCAGCGATGCTCCCACCACTGCGGCGGCACGACGAATTCGACCACGGCGCGGCGTTCGCCCCAGTCGCCACGGGGGTGGGCCGACTCCACTTCGAAGCGATATGCGCCGTGGGGCAGGCCGGTGAACTCCGCGACCGTGCGACCGACGCGCTCGACCCAGGCGTCTTCGAAGCCGACGAGTCGGTAGCGGTAGCGAAGGCGCTCGGGAAGCAGAAAACCA
>JBBQIA010000149.1:0-5248 GCA_038324485.1 Lysobacterales bacterium | reverse complement strand
GGAGATCGGGCACGCGCAGGACCGGCGGCGTAAAGCTTTCTGATGCGATGCGACCCGCCACTTCGCGAAGCAGCGCCTCAACGCGGGCAACAAAGCCTGTGGGTCCGCACGCCAACACCTCAGCGCCATGCGCGCGGCCGGGTAAGGCCGCAAGCGTGGTCTCGTCGATGCGGCCGGCGGATTCATGCGCCGCTTCCGGCGAATCTCCGGTCAGAAACAAGCGGAACTGGAAGTCCGGCACGCGGGCCTGCAGAGCGTGCAGTTCGTCGACGAAGCAGGCTTCGGCGCGCTCGCGCACCCAATAGGCCAGCGAGAGGCCGGCCAGCTGGCCGCGCGCAGCCGCAGCGCGAATCTGCGCCATGGCCGCGGTGATGCCGCTGCCAGCGGCCATCAGCAAACGCTGCGACGCATCGGGCATTTCAAAGCGCATGCCGCCCCACGGCTCGCTGATGTGCAAGCGGCTGCCACGCTCGGCTTTGGTCATCCACTCCGAAAAGCGGCCGCCCGGCATGTGCCGCGCGGTAATCGCAATTTCGCGCTGTCCGGGCAGGCTGGTCAGCGTAAAGCTGCGCTGAAAACGACGGCCGTCGATCTCGAAGCCGAGGGTCAGGTGCTGGCCGGGATGCCAGTCGCGTAAGCGCTGAAACGGCTTTAGCCACAGCGTCTCGGTGTCCACCGATGCGGCCTCGCGACGCAGCAGCTTTGCGGTGTTGCCGTAGGGGCTCCAGCCGGGCTGCACAAGACCCCGCCAGTAGTGCAAGGCAGGGCGAAAAGACGGGGGGGCAAGAACGAGGGACATGGGGAGGCTCAGGGGCAGATGCGGCGATTCTATACACGTGTGCAGACACTTGTATATCCGCCCCGTGAAGGCCGCCATGAGTCGGTTCAGGAGGCGCTAAACTGACGCCAACCACCCGCCAAGGCCCTGCCCCGCGTGCCCGATCCCCGCCCCATTCGCCCCGCGCCGCCAACTCCGGCGCCCGGCCGCAAGCCGCAGATCAGCCGCGACGACCTGATTGCGGCCGCGCTTCGCCTGCTCGGGCCCCACCGCAGCATTTCGACACTCAGCCTGCGTGAGGTCGCCCGCGAGGCAGAAATCGCGCCGAACAGCTTCTACCGACACTTTCGCGACATGGACAGCCTGGCCATCGCGCTGATCGAAGAGGGTGGCCGCAGCCTGCGCACGATCATCCGCGAAGCGCGAACCCGCGTGCGCCCTGGGCGCAGCGTCATTCGCACCTCGATCGAAACGTTTATGGAACAGCTCGACGCCGACGAGCGCCTGCTGCACATTCTGCTGCGCGAAGGCGCCATTGGCTCGGACGCGTTTAAGGCTGCCGTCGAACGCGAACTGCGCACCTTCGAAGACGAGCTCTGCATCGACCTGATTCGTTTGGCCGAGCAAGCCAACGAGCCCGTGCATGCGCCGGCCTTGGTGGCCACGGCCATGACGCGTCTCGTATTCGCGATGGGCGCCACCGCCACCACCCTGCCCCGCGACCGCCGCGGCGAAATCGTCGAGCAGCTGGTGACCATGCTGCGCATGATCATGATCGGCGCGCACCATCTGGCGCAGGCCGATGATGTGGACGCTTCGCGCTAGAACCGCGACTTAAGCCCCAGCGAAGCGCGCGCCCATCCAGTCCGACAGGTCGCGCACTTCGTCTGCGCACACCGAGTGCGGCATCGGATAGCGGCGCAGACTTACGTCCATGCCCAAGCCCTTCAGGGCCTCGGCGGACTTCTGGCCGGCGGCGAGCGGCACCACCGCGTCCTGCGTGCCGTGGGCCATGAAGATCGGCGTCGCGAGGCCTTTCGGGGTCGCTTCAGACGCTGTATCGGCGGCCAAGGGCAGGTACGTGGACATCGCCGCAATCCCCAAAAACGGCTGCTCGCGGCGCAGGCCGGTCGCTAAGGCGACGGCGCCGCCCTGAGAAAAGCCAGCCACGATGATGCGCTGCGCCGGAACGCCACGATCGCGCTCACGGCCCACCAAAGCCTCCACCTCTGCGATCGCGCGGCGCACGCCCACTGCGTCTTCTCGCACCTTGCTGAAATCGAGGCTGACGATGTCGTACCAGGCGCGCATGGCGTGGCCGTTGTTGATGGTGATCGGCATCACCGGCGCATGCGGAAATACGAAGCGCAGGGCCGGCCACTCGCGGCGCACCAGTTCCGGGACGATCGGCGCGAAGTCGTGCCCATCCGCACCCAGACCGTGCAGCCAGATCACCGAAAAAATCGGCTTCGCCCCAGTGGTGGTTTCAATGGTTTCCAGCATGGCGAAGGCATCGATAAAGAAGGGCCGGCATTGTGCCCCAGCCACGCCACCCTGCCGAAAACCACCGGCCGCCCTCACAATGAGGCCATGGCTTCGACTCATTTCCCCACTTCCCCCGCTTGGCGGCTTGATGACGCCCAGCCGGTCGACATCCTGAGCGCTCAGGGCTTCGTTCGTCTGTCTGCGAAAGCCTCCGGCGACTTGTGCGGGCTAGGCGAAACGCAGCTCGCTGAGCTTGCCCACCACTGGCACGACCTGCCCCCCGACACCCATCTGCGCGATGGCGGTCACTACCGCTTTCGTCGGCACGCATCGCTGGTGCTGTCTGAAGACGGCAGCCAGATCGCGCGGCGGGTGGAGCGACCGCACTGGCAGCCCACCGATTACAACGCCCTGCACGGGGGTTTCGAGCGCTGGTTCGCACCGATCGCTGACGCCACCCTCGACGATCCGTGCTTTTCGGCCCTGCTTTTGGGACTAGGCCGAGCCTGCACCGAGGCCGCCGGCCGAGCGCTGCGCTTTGTCGAAGTGCACCAATTTCGCATCGACACCGCTGGCGGCATCGGTCGTCCGACGCCCGAGGGCGCCCATCGCGACGGCGTCGACTTCGTGGCGGTGGTGCTCATCGACCGCCGCTCGGTGCGCGGTGGTGAAACCCGCGTCTTCGAAGCCGACGGCGCCGCTGGGCTGCGCTTCACCATGGCCACGGCGGGCAGCGCCCTGCTGCTTGACGACGCCCGCATGATTCACGAAACCACGCCACTGCAGCCGGATGGCGAGGCCGGACATCGGGACACCCTCGTCATCACCTGGCGGGCGGACGGGTTTCTCGACCCGGCCTGAGACGGCAGCGACGAAGTTCCGTCACTCAATACGTCTAAGAGTTGGCACGAAGCTTGCTCGTTTCTTGGCAGTCCCCTCTGCCAGGTCCTGCCCATGCTTCCCCATGCCCCGACTGCCCCCTTCCCGACCGCCTCGCGCTCCGGCAACGACGGCATGAGCGAACCCGGCATTTTCAAAGGCTTACGTGGTGCCGGCGGCCCCCTGCCTGCCGCAACCAAAGACGCGCTGCTGGCTTATTTGGGCCGCCCTGGCGATCCCTCGTGGTCGCGCCTGGCCACCCACGATGTGCTCGAAGGCACCACCGTGGCCGACCTCTGGTTGCGCGCTAGCCCGGCCGCGTCGCGCCGCCCGCCGAACGCCGCCGAGCTGATCCGCGCCCTGCGCGCCGGCGTCCGCGCGGGATTGACGTCCGTCAATATGGCCATGCCTCAGACCCACTAAATTTTGCGGCATGAATCGTCTTGCCGCCCCTTGCTTCGACCCCGACCTGCTGGCCCGCCATGATCGGCCCGGCCCGCGGTACACCTCCTACCCCACGGCGCCGCAGTTCAGCGAAGTCTTCGGCGCAGCCGACCTGCGCCGAGCCATCGAGCAAAGCAACGAAGACCCGCTGCCGCGCGCCCTATCGCTGTATGTGCACGTGCCGTTTTGCCACAGCCCCTGCTTTTACTGTGGCTGCAATCGCGTCATCAGCCGCGACGCCGGCCGCGCAGCGGCCTATCGGCGCCGCGTGGAGCGCGAAATCGACGCCCTCGCGCCCGCCTTTGCCGAAGACCGCAGCGTGGTTCAACTGCATTTCGGTGGCGGCACGCCCAACTCGCTGCCTAATGAAGAGCTCGCGGCCCTAGTCGGGCATCTGCGCACACGCTTCCGCTTCTCTACCGACGAACGCGTCGATCTCTCGATCGAAATCGACCCGCGCACTCTGGCACCAGAGGCCGTCGCGGGTCTTCATGCCATCGGCTTCAACCGCTTGAGCCTCGGCGTGCAGGACCTCGACCCGGTCGTGCAGGTTGCGGTGAATCGCGTGCAGCCCATCGAGCTCACCCGCGACATCATGCTGGCCGCACGCTCCAGCGGCCTTCGATCAATCAACATCGACTTGATCTACGGCCTGCCGAAGCAGAGCCTTGCCGGCTTCGAAGCCACGCTCGATCAGGTGATCGAACTACGCCCCGACCGCATCGCCGTCTACAGCTACGCCCATATGCCGGCGATGTTTAAGGCGCAGAAAAAAATCGCCGCCACCGACCTGCCTTCGCCCGCTGAAAAAATCGCGCTATTGGGCTTGGCCGTGGAGCGCTTACAGCAGGCCGGCTATGCCTACATCGGCATGGACCACTTCGCTCTGCCCTTCGACGAACTGGCCAACGCACAGCGCCACGGCGACCTGCACCGCAACTTCATGGGTTACACCACCCATGCCGAAACCGACCTCGTGGGCTTCGGCGTCAGCGCCATCAGCCGCGTGGGCAATGCCTATGCGCAGAATCCGCGCGACCTACCGAGTTGGGAAGCGAAAGTCGACGCCGGACAGTGGGCCGTTTGGCGCGGGCTCACCCTTGTCGAAGACGACGTCGTGCGCGGCGACTTGATTCAGTCCTTGATGTGCCAGGGCGAAGTGGATGTGATCGGCCTCGGTCGACGCCACGGCGTGGATACCTCGGCGCTCTTGGTCGACGCGCTGCCGCGCCTTGCGCCGCTGGAAGCCGACGGTCTGGTGAAGCGCGACGGCGAAACCCTGCGCATCACGGCCCGCGGCCGGCTGCTAGCGCGGGTCGTGGCGGCTTGCTTTGATCGTTACGCGGTCGCGGTAGTGGCCGCATAAGCGCTTTTCCGCTGCCGTCGCCTTACGCGACGGCTGGGAAGGTTGATCTAAGTGGTGGGCCCACCAGGACTCGAACCTGGAACCGAGGGATTATGAGTCCCTTGAACCGCGCTTGATGCGTCTCCTAAGGCCCAATAAATACGCGGCTCTCAGCTTCACCGTGCGGCAGACCCTTGCCTAGAGGGCGAAAAGGTTGACCGTTGGTTGACCGTTTTTCGGGTTGCTTGTGCCGCATCGGTTCGCACCATCTCGCACCCCCCTAGTGCCTGAAACGCAGGGCCAAGAGTTTGGCTAGG
>JBBQIA010000148.1:0-5257 GCA_038324485.1 Lysobacterales bacterium | reverse complement strand
GCGCGTTTATGGTGGGGATGCAGCACGTCTTTCCGCAGTCGGCAGCTCGTTACAGGCCGCCGACTGGAAGTCTGGCGGTGCTGGATGAGGTGTGGCCGGCGCTCGACGCACTGTTGCCGAAAGGCAAAATCATGCTGATCGAGGCGTTGACTGCTGCCGCGTCACACGACGGCGCGATCAACATTGCCGAAGCCGAACTGCTGCGTGTCGTCTGCGCCATCCTGCATGCGCCGCTGCCGGCGGCGCTGACGCCGGGTCGTGCCTAAGCCGGTTTAAGCGGCTACAGCCGACACCGGGCGCGACGCACCACCGAGAATCAAATCTGCAGCGCGCTCGGCGATCATGATTGTCGGCCCGTTGGTGTTGCCGCCGATCAGCTTCGGCATCACCGAGGCATCAACGACGCGCAGGCCCTCGATGCCGCGCACGCGCAGGCTTGAGTCAACCACCGCCGCCGCGTCGTCGGTCGCGCCCATCGCGCAGGTGCCGACGGGGTGATAGATCGATTCGGATTTGCGCCGGATGTAGGCATCAATCGCCGCATCGTCGATGACCTTGGCGCCGGGCAGCAGTTCTTCGCCGCGATAGGGCGCGAACGCCGCCTGCGAAAGAATGTCCCGCGACAGCCGCACGCATTCGCGCATCACCGAGCGGTCAAAGCCGCCGGCGTCTGAGAGGTACTGCGCTTCAATGCGCGGCTTGGTCGAGGCGTCGTCGCTGGCCAGCAGCAAACGGCCTCGGCTTTTCGGGCGCAGAAAGCAGGCGTGCACGGTGAAGCCATAGCCCGGCAGCTTGTTGCGGCCGTGGTCGTCCAGCTGTGCCGGCACGAAGTGGAACTGCAGGTCGGCGCGCTCGTCTTCGGCCAAACGCGAGCGCAGGAAGCCACCCGCTTCGGCAATGTTGCTCGTGCCCGGGCCCTGCTTGTGCAGGTAGTAATCCCAAGCAATCTTGGCCTCGTTAATCAGGCTGTCGGAGTCGTCGTAGGTGATCGGCTGCGTTGCGCGCTGCAGGGTGCAAATGTCGAGATGGTCTTGCAGATTGCTGCCGACGCCGGGCAGGTCGACGCGCACTTCAATCCCGTGCTGGCGTAGATGCGCCGCGGGGCCGATGCCGGAGAGCATCAAAAGCTGCGGGCTGTTGATCGCACCGCCGCAGAGGATGACTTCGCGCGATGCGCCTTCGGCAAAGGCACCGCCGCGAACGGTGTACAGCACGCCGCTCGCGCGTCCGCCTTCGAACAAGATCTTGCGGGCCATCGCGCCGGTGATGACTTTCAGATTGGGGCGCTGACCGCGAATGGGGTCGAGGTAGGCGGTCGCCGACGAGCAGCGCGAGCCGTCGCGGGTCGTCGTCTGATAGAAGCCGAAGCCTTCCTGCGCTGCGCCGTTGAAATCGGGGTTACTCGGGTAGCCGGCTTGCTTCGCCGCGTCGACAAAGACGGCACTCAGTGGGTTGCGGTAGCGGTGATCGCTGACGCCCACCGGACCATCACCGCCGTGCCAGTCGTTGGCGCCGCGCTCGTTGCCTTCTGAGCGCCGGAAGTAGGGCAGCACCGAGGACCAATTCCAGCCTTCGGCGCCCATCGCGGCCCACTCGTCGTAGTCGCGGTGATCGCCACGGATGTAGCACATGGCATTGATCGAGCTGCTGCCGCCCAACACCTTGCCTCGCGGCCACCACAGCATGCGGCCATCCAGCTGGGCCTCGGGCGCGGTGTCGTAGTCCCAATTGACGCCTTTCTTGCCGATCAGCTTGGCGAGGCCGGCGGGCATGTGTACGAAGGGATGCCAATCGCGCGGGCCGGCCTCCAGCAGCAAGACCTTGACGCTCGGATCGGCACTGAGCCGATTCGCCAAAGCACATCCGGCAGAGCCGGCACCCACGATGATGTAATCGAACACAGGCAGACCGTTGAAAAGCGATGAGGGAACGTAGGCCGCGAGTCTAGAGCGAATGCTCTAGCGCGGTGAATCGCGTCGCGCTCGGCTAGAGTAAGCGGCCCTTCTTGCCCACGACCGATCATGTTGCCGCAAGGCCCGCAGCGCCTCAGCTGGTCCGATCTCAAACAGGCCTTGGTCGATGTGCCGGCCTTGGCGCTGTCGTTCGGCTATTTTTTCTGCCTGCTGTGCGGTTATTTCATGCTGCGCTCTGTACGCGACGCCTTCGGCGCCAGCGGTGATGCCGCGACGGTGTTTCCGCCGGCGATGGTGGTGTTCTTTGCAGAGCGTGGCGTGGCCCTCGGCGAGTTGACGCTACAGGTGCTGTTTACCGGCACCTTCGTGTCCATGCTGCTGCTGCAGCCTTTTTACGGCGCCTTGGTGAGTCGTTTCCCGCGCCGCATCTTCTTGCCCTTCGTCTATGCCTTGCTGGTGTTCTGCCTTGGCGGGTTTTACCTGTTGTTTGCGAACGAAGTACCGGGACGCGGTGCGGCTTTTTTCATTTTTCTTGCGGTTGTGAACCTCTTCGCCGTGACGGTGTTTTGGTCTTTCATGTCCGATATTTATAGCCCTGCGCAATCGCGGCTGTTCTACGGATTCATCGGCGTCGGCGGCACGCTCGGGGCGCTGGCCGGGCCCTTGATCACGCGTCAGTTTGTGCAGGATCTGGGCGTTGCGAACATTCTCCTGGCCAGTACGGCCCTGCTGGGCTTGTGCCTGGTCTTCGTGCTGGCCTTGGCGCCTTGGGCAAGACGTCGCGAGGCCGAGCGCGGCGGCCCGCGGTTCGACGAGGCCATGGGCGGGCGCTTTCTTGAGGGCCTGCGGCTGGTGTATCGCGACCCGCTGATGCGGGCGATGGCCTTGCTGATGTTCTTCGGTGTGGGCGTGGGCACCTTGCTTTATAACGAGCAGGCGGCGGTGGCGCGGCAAATACTCGACGACGACGCGCGCACCGCGTTTTTCGCGAACCTCGATCTGTGGATCAACAGCCTGACCCTGCTGATCCAACTTGTGGTGACGCCCTTCCTGTTGGCCCGCTTCGGTGTGGCCCCGCTGCTGCTGGTGCCGGCACTGGCGATTACGTTCGGCTTCGCGATGCTTGCGGGCAATCCGCTACCCGCCCTGCTGTTTGTGGTGCAGATCGGTACGCGAGCGGGCGAATTTTCTTTAGCCAAGCCTGCGCGCGAGACGCTCTACACCCGCGTTGACGCCGAGACGCGTTACAAGGCGAAAGCCTTCATCGACACCGCGGTCTACCGCGGCGGCGACTTCACCTTCGTATGGGTACACAAGGCGATTGCGTCCTTCGGCTCCGGCTTCGTGTTCCTGATGGGCACCGGCGTCGCGCTGGCCTTGCTGGCCTCGGCGTGGGCGGTCGTGCGCGTTCAGCGCAAGCTCCCGGTGCGGTGAACGCACTCTCAGCGGCGCTGTTGATTTTTTCGGCTGCGCTTCCAGCGCGTGCTGCGATGACCGAGATGCCGCGCACGGAGGCGAGTTTCGAGGTCGCTCGACGTGATGAAACCTATCTGATCGAAGCATCCACTCGATCGGCGCTGAGGGACGCACTGGCCGATCTGCGCCACGAGCAGGGCTGGATCGGTCTCACCACGCTCGCTTACGAGCAGCGGGTGGAGGTCGTTCCCGATGCGGAGGTCGGCTGTCGACTGGAGGGGCTGCATCTGCGTCTTGATGTCGTGGTGAAGACGCCGGTTTTGGCGGAATCCGACGCAAGGCGGCGAAAGGCGCTCGAACGCACTTGGCACCCGCTTAGCGTGAACCTGCAACGCCATGAAGAAGGCCATGCAGCCCTCGCCGTCAGCGAGGCGCGAGCCTCCTTTGATCGCTTGGCGGCGGCAGGCCCCTTCGCGGACTGCCGCGCGGCCCGTCGCACCTTGCTTCGTGAGTCGCTGCGCATTCGGCAGCGGCAAGCCTTCGTGCACGCGCACTACGATCGCGTGACGCGTTTCGGCAATCGGCAATCTGCGTGGACTCGGAACGCAGAGACGCCCGCCGCAGCGAGGGTCGATGGAGCGCCGCTTAGTCCGCCCGACTCGGCTTCGGCGTCAGCCACATGGTGATCTCCGCCTCGAACGTCGCCACGCCTTTGGCATCGCGCACGGTTACCGCGATCGGCAGGTCATAGCCTTCGCTGGCGCTGACAATCGGGATGGCTGGGATGGCCACGCCGGTCTGCGGACCCATCGCTTTCTTCAAATAACGCACCGTCATGCCTTTCGGAATCCAGCGCATGTCGTTCGGGATCGAGGCGTCGATCATCACTCCTGCACACAGCTCGGCCAGATTGCACAGCGCAATGGCATGGACGCTGCCGATGTGGTTCTGCACGCTGCGACGGTGCGGAATCCACGCTTCGCAGCGTCCCGCTTCCAGCGCCGTGATCCGAGGGTGCATCGTGCCGAAGTAGGGCGCTTTGAAGCACACCGCGCGGCTGAACAACCAGCCGCCAAACGGCCATCGAAGGAAGCGATGGTAGAGGCGGAGCAAGGGCGAGGAGGACGACATCGGGGTTCCCCAAATGACGACGGCGGGACTGGCCCGCCGTCGCATCGTGCTTAGGTTTACTAGGACTTAGGCGGCGCGTCGGGTCTCGCCCGACTTGGCGCCGCGCTCGAGCGAGGCCGCCACCAGATCCGCATGGTCGAAATCATCCACGCTGATGGCGTCCCAGGTCAGACGACGCAGCTCTTCGAGCTGGGCCTTTTCTTCGGCGCTGATGACGCCCTTCTGTACGGCTTCGGCCAGCTGCCCGGCGTAGTCCAGTGCAGTCACTTCGCCGGCTTTGACGGCCTTCATGAACTTGCGCTCGACCGGCTCGGCCAGAATCACCTTCGGCAGTGAGGCATTGACGCGGCCGGCCGGATTGTTTTCGCAGGGCGTCAGGAACACGCCGCTGATCAGACGATCACGCGCATCCGAAGGCGACATCAGCAGGGCGGCGGCGCGACGACCCAAGCGGTCAGACGGGGCCTGAGCGCGACGACCCAGCGGGAACACCAGCAGCCACAGCAGCCAGCCCACCGGGCGGATCGGGTAGTTGCGCAGTGCGCCGGACAGGGCCAGCTCGATCTTGTGCACGCTGTCGTGGAAGGCCCAGGCCAGCAGCGGCTGCTCCGAGGCCGGACGACCTTCGTCTTCGTAACGCTTCAGCATGGCGCTGGCGATGTAGAGCTGCGAGAGCACGTCGCCAAGGCGGCCGGAGAGCTTCTCTTTGAACTTCAGCTTGCCGCCCAGCGTCAGCATCGAGGTGTCGGCCACCAAGGCAATGTTCGCCGAATAGCGATTCAGACGACGATAGAAAC
>JBBQIA010000147.1:0-5281 GCA_038324485.1 Lysobacterales bacterium | reverse complement strand
AACTGCCCGACGAGGCCCAACGCGCCGCCAGCGCCGCATTGAAGCCCGTCGTCGAGGCCGCCACGGCTTACTTCAGCGCCTTGAAGCGGATGCGCTTCGGGGCCGCGCCTTCTGCACCCAGACGGCGCTTCTTGTCTTCTTCGTACTCGCGGTAGTTGCCCAAGAAGAACTCAACGTGCGAGTCGCCTTCGAACGACAAAATATGCGTGGCGATGCGATCGAGGAACCAGCGGTCATGCGAAATCACCATCGCGCAGCCGGGGAACTCAAGCACGGCATCTTCCAGCGCACGAAGGGTCTCGATGTCGAGGTCGTTGGACGGTTCGTCGAGCAGCAGCACGTTGCCGCCCTGCAGCAGGGTCTTGGCCAAATGCAGGCGGCCGCGTTCACCACCCGACAGCGAGCCCACCATCTTCTGCTGGTCTTGGCCCTTGAAGTTGAAGCGGCCAATGTACGCGCGCGACTGAATCTCGACGCCGTTGATGTTGAGGATGTCGGCGCCGCCAGAAATTTCCTGAAAGACGTTGTGGTTGCCTTCGAGCTTGTCGCGGCTCTGATCGACGTAGGCCAGCTTCACCGTCGGGCCCATGGTGATCGAACCGCTGTCCGGCGTTTCTTGGCCGGTCAGCATACGGAACAGCGTGGACTTGCCGGCGCCGTTCGGGCCGATGATGCCGACGATGGCGCCGCTCGGGATGATCAAGCTGAGGTCGTCGATGAGAATGCGATCGCCATAACTCTTCGAGACGTTTTTGAACTCGACCACGTTCGCGCCGAGGCGCTCACCCGGCGGAATGAAGATCTCATTGGTCTCGTTGCGGCGCTGATAGTCGACCGCCTGCAGCTCTTCCAAGCGCGCCAAGCGGGCTTTGCCCTTGGTGCGGCCGCCCTTCGCGTTGCTGCGCGACCACTCCAGTTCCCTTTGGATGGCTTTTTGCCGCGACCTTTCTTGGTTGTCTTCTTGCTTTAAGCGATCGTCTTTCTGCACGAGCCAGTCGGTGTAGTTGCCCTTCCACGGAATGCCGCGGCCGCGGTCGAGTTCGAGAATCCACTCGGCCGCGTTGTCGAGGAAGTAGCGGTCATGGGTGACGGCCACCACCGTGCCCGGATAGCGCGCCAAAAACTGCTCCAGCCACTCCACCGATTCGGCGTCCAAGTGGTTGGTCGGTTCATCGAGCAGCAGCATGTCGGGCTTTTGCAGCAGCAAGCGGCACAGCGCCACGCGACGTTTTTCGCCACCCGAGAGATTGCCCACGACGGCCTCCCACGGCGGCAGACGCAGCGCGTCCGCGGCAATTTCCAACTGCTGCTCCACTTGATGTGCGTCGCCGGTGGCAAGGATGGCTTCCAGTCGCGCCTGGTCGGCAGCAAGCTTGTCGAAGTCGGCCCCTTCTTCGGCGTAGGCCGCGTACACGGCGTCCAATTGCTCCTGCGCGCTGAAAATCTCGCCCAAGCCTTCTTCCACCGACTGGCGCACGGTGTGTTCGGGGTTCAGGCGCGGCTCTTGCTCGAGGTAGCCGACCTTGATGCCGGCCTGAGCGCGAGCCTCGCCCAAGAAATCGGTGTCGACGCCAGCCATGATCCGCAGCACCGTCGATTTGCCCGAGCCGTTCAGGCCAAGCAGGCCGATCTTCGCGCCGAGAAAGAAGGACAGCGAGATGTCTTTGATGATCTGACGTTTCGGCGGAACGGTCTTGCTGACGCCGTTCATCGTGTAGATGTACTGCATGCTTCACTCCATATCTGACGCGCCCGGCCACGGCGGCGCCGGCGGCGGGTGGGGGCATTCGGGGACACCGCGCAGTATACCAAGGCCCTTTCATGGCTCGTAGGCACGGCGGATGGGGCAAAGCGGAGGCTGAACGAAGGCAATGGTTCAGCCGCTTGGAAAGAATCGATTCAGGCGAGAAAGGGAATGCTGGCCCTGCGTCCCCTACTGAGGTTCCGCCATCATGATGTCGTCCTTCTTCCGCCACACCCTTGCGCTGTCTCTCGCTTTGTCCGCGGTCGCCTTGGCGCCGATTGACGCCGAAGCCCGCGAGTCCGACCAAAAGGGCCGTTACGCCGAGACGCAGGGTCACGACCGCGGCGATCGCGACGACCGCAGTGATCGCCGCGAGCGCGATCATCGTAACGACCGCAACGACCGCGTTGAGTGGCGAAACGACCGCCGTGAGCAGCGTGATCGTTCCGAGCGCCACGCTTACCGTGATGGGCGCCGCGACGAGCGTCGCTGGGATCGCTACAACGACCGCCGCGATCATCGTAACGACCACCGTCGCGATGTCCGCGGTCGGGTGGTCTACCGCGACGCTTACCGTACGCCGGTCTATGCGCAGGGCTACCGCTACAGCTACGCCCCGCCGCCGCGTTACGTATCGCCGCGCTATCGCGATCATCGCTGGTCGCGCGGTCATCGCATCAATGACTATGGCTGGGCGCCCACCTACGTGGTCGTCGACTACGGGCGCTACGGCCTGCGTCAGCCGCCGCGTGGCCACCACTGGCGCCGCGACGACCGTGGTGACTGGCTGCTGGTGGCCATCGCCTCGGGAATCATTGCCGACGTGATCTTTAATTGACAAGGAATTGCGAAGGGCGTCACGGTTTTCGTTGACCGTGAACGCCCGGAGCACCACGCTTGGGTGCTGATACTCGCTGCCGCTGACCGAGGCCGTGCACCCAAGGACGAATACCCCCCCGAGCGCGAAGCCGCAGACCCTAGCGGCGTTGTTGGAATGGCGCTGCGCGCGCTCGGCAGGCAAGGACGCGATGGTCTGGCTGAAAGACGGCCTGATCCCAGAGCACATCCTGCATTTTGGAGCCCTTCGTGAGGCCGCTCGCGCGTGGGCGAAAGTCCTGATCGCAGCGTCGATTCCCGGTGATCGCGTGCTTTTAGTGATGCCACCGGGCTTGGGGTTTGCGGTGGTTTTTTGGGCTTGCCTGCCCGCCGGCCGCATCGCCGTGCCACTGCCCGCGCCCGAGGCGTCGAGAAGGAAGAACCTTCGGCGGCACTTGGAGGCGGTCATTAGCGATGCCAACGCCTCCTTGGTCATCACTACGGCTGATTTTGCCGCCGATCTTTCGCTTGACGCACTGCATGATGCGCCGGCATATCAGGTGCTTCAGGCCGATCCGATGGGTCTTAAGTGGCCCGTGGTGGATGCCACCGCCGCCGTGTTGCCCGAGATCGATGCCGATCAACCGGCCTATCTTCAGTACACCTCTGGTTCGACCGGCACGCCGCGTGGCGTCGTGCTGTCCCATAGACAAGTACTCGCTCAGGCGCGCGCAGCGGAGCGAGCCGTGGGTCTTGGCCCCGCTGATCGCGTGCTGTCTTGGTTGCCGCATCACCATGACTTCGGCCTGCTCTTGGGTGTCATCGCGCCAGTGCAAACCGGGGCCACGTCTTATTTGATGTCGCCAATGAGCTTTCTGCGCCGGCCGCTACGCTGGCTTGACGGGCTGTCGCGCTATCGCATTACGCATACCGGCGCACCGAACTTCGCCTTGGCCGCTTGCGTTCGCGACATCGGGCGCACGGCGTGGCAGGGCGACCTTCATGCTCTACGGTCGCTGAGTTGCGGTGCCGAGCCGATTCGCGCCGCCACCCTTCGCGCTTTTACTGAAGCGTTTTCTAAACATGGATTGAGCCCCAACGCCCTGGCGCCCGCTTACGGCATGGCCGAGGTGGTGTTGTGCGCAACGATGACCCCCGTTGCGCGCGGTCCTCGCTTGGGTCGCAGTAAAGACGGCCGCGAATGGGTGTCGTGTGGACCCGTCATCGACGGCCTCGCCTTACGCATCGTTGATGTCGCGAGTTCAGCGCGCTGCGCGGACGGTGAGGTGGGTGAGATTTGGATTCGCGGAGCCAGCTTGGGCAGCGGCTACTGGAATGCGCCTGAGGCCACGGAGCGCATCTTTCATGCTCGACTACAGGACGAGGACGGTTCTTGGTTGCGCAGTGGTGATCTCGGTTTTCTGAGCGAGGGCGAATTGGTCGTCACCGGGCGGCTCAAAGACCTGCTCATCCTGAATGGTCGAAATCTTGCGCCGCAAGATTTGGAATGGACGGCACAGGCGGCGCTGCCGGGACTGCGAGAAGGCTACTGCGTTGCTTTTGCCGTCGATGGCGTGGCAGGTGAAGCGGTTGTCCTCGTTCAAGAAGTTGAGCGTCGTCTCGACCCGGAAGCGGCGCATCTCGCAACTCGCGCGATTCGTGATGCGCTGTGGCTAGAGCACGAGGTGACTTTGCAGGACGTGGTGTTGGTTCGCTCAGGCAGCTTGCCGCGCACGTCGAGCGGAAAGCTGCGCCGCGGTGCGGCGCGCGAGGCCTATCTGAGTGGCGACCTGAAGCGCGTAGATGACGCGGCCGTGGCCCGCACGCCATTGCCCTCGACCGGCACAGCGGCAAGGCTGGCCATGCTCTGGACCGAAACCTTGCGTATGCCTCCGCAACACCTCGAAGACCACTACTTCGACTTAGGTGGCGATTCCCTCAGCGCCACACGTTTAGCCTCAAGAATGAATGCCGCGTTTGGCGTTGCATGGACGGTCGCTGATGCCTTCCATCACCCCATGCTCGGCGCGATGGCGCGTGAGGTGGATCGTTTGCGTGTCGATGCTGACTTGGCCGATGCGAGTTTTGGCGCCACTTCCTCGGCGGCCACGCTGCAGCGTTCGGCGCGTGGCGGTGACTTTCCGGTGACCTCCTCGCAGCGCCGCATGTGGATGGTGCAGCAGCTCACGCCCGGCACGACGGCTTACAACATGGGGTTCGCCTTCCGCATCGAGGGGCCGCTGTGCGTGTCGATTTTTCAGCAGGCGTTTGATGCCGCGGTCGCGCGCCACGAGGCATTTCGAACGCGGCTGATCGCGGTGGGGGACGATGTTGTTCAGCGCATCGACCCGAGCGCTTCTGCGGCGCTGCGCTTCGAGGACATGTCGCTCGGGAAGCTTGCCGAGCGCGAAGCGATGATGCAGCAACGGGCTGGGTCCTGGCTTCAAACGGCTTTTGATCTGGAGCAAGGTCCGCTTCACCGCGCGCTGCTCTTGAAGATGGATGCCGAAGAGCATGTGCTGATGTGGTCCATCCATCATTCGATCGGTGACCTGTGGTCGTTTGCGCTGCTTTTCGGCGAGCTCTCGCGCGACTATGCAGCGATTGAAGCGGGCCACTTGCCCTCGCCCCCGGCTGACGAGTTCGATTACGCGGATTACGCCGTTTGGCTTCGGACGCCCGAGCAAGAAGCGGCAATTCGGCCGGAGATCGACTATTGGC
>JBBQIA010000146.1:0-5308 GCA_038324485.1 Lysobacterales bacterium | reverse complement strand
GCCTCAGGAAGCTCGTCGCTGCATCGGTGGCGAAGTCATGCTGCGCGTCGTCATTGATGCGTCAGGCGGCGTCCAAGACGTTGCCGTAGAAAAATCCAGCCGTAACCGCAACCTTGACCGTTCGGCTATGGACGCGGCCCGCCGTTGGCGCTTCAACGCTGGCCTGCGCAATGGTCAAGCCGTCGGCGGCACCGTCTTGGTGCCTGTCAATTTCACTCCACCCTGTTAACCAACTAATTCAACCGAAGGTATCCACTCATGCTGCAGGACAACACCAACACCGCGCCGGCGACGGACGCTGCTGCTGCTCCGGCGGCTGCCCCGGTCGCGACCAATATTCAGCTCTCGACGCCGGCCACTTCGGCCCAGGTCAGCCAGCCCGAAAACACCGCGGACTTCAGCATCCAGAACGCCATGAACGCCATGGGCGTCGTGAACTGGGCGGTTTTCGTCGCTCTGGTGATCATGTCGCTCGTTGCTTGGTACTACACGGTGATGAAGGCCATCAAAAATGCCCGCATCAATAGCCGCTCCGGTGCAGTCACCGCCGCCTTCTGGGAAAACAACAATGCCCAGGAAGCGATCCGCTTTATGGAAGAGCAGCCGACGTGGGAGCCCTTCTCGAAGATCGCTCTCGACTGCGCCCAGGCTGCCGCTCACCACCAGAAGTCGGAAGGTCGCCTCTCGGAAGCGCTGAACCGCTCGGAGTTCATCGACCGCGCGCTGCGCCAGGCGGTCTCGCGTGAATCGGCTTCCTTGGAAGACGGCCAGACTTGGCTCGCCACGACCGGCGCCATCGCGCCCTTCGTCGGTCTGCTTGGTACCGTGTGGGGCATTCTGCAGGCCCTCGTCGGCTTGAGCGCTTCGGGTGAAAGCTCGATTAAGGCGGTGGCGGGTCCGGTCGGCGAAGCGCTGATCATGACCTTCCTCGGCTTGTTCGTGGCCATCCCGGCGGTGATCGCGTTCAACTCGTTCAACCGCAATAACCGCAAGCTGATCGGTCAGTTCGATGCCTTCGCGCACGACCTGCATGACTTCTTCGCCACCGGCGCCCGCGTGGGCGGCGAAAAGCGCTAAGAGGCTCCACGCCTCTTTCCGCGGAGATTCCATATGGCATTCAGTTCCGACCAAGACGCCGGGTTCACCGAACCCAACGTCGTTCCGCTTGTCGACGTCATGCTGGTCTTGCTCATCATCTTCATGGTTACGGCCTCCGTGTCGGAAAACATCAAGGTGGAGCTGCCCAAGGCGACGGTGGACGAACGTCCGGCCTCGCAGAAGGTGCCGCCCGTGACCCTGTCCATCCGGGAAAGCGGCGTCATCTTCTGGGGTAGCGAGCAGCTGGCCGGCAAGGAAATGCTTGAGAGCCGTTTGGCTGTCGAAGCCCAGAAGCTGCCGCAGCCGGAAGTCCTGCTGCGCGCAGACAAGACGACTCGTTATGCGTTGGTGCAAGACGTCACGACCAGCGTCCGCGTCGCGGGTATGCGGTCCATCAACTTCGTGTCTGAGCCGGAAAGGAGCAACTGAGCCATGGCTTTTTCCGCAGGGGGCGGTTCTGGCCCCAAGTCCGACATGAATGTGGTGCCGTTGATCGACATTCTGCTGGTGCTGCTGATCATCTTTATGGTGACGGCACCCACGCCGGCGTCCTTGATCAATGTGACCTTGCCGCAGCGCTCGCCGCCGCAGAATGAGAAGCCCAAAGAGCCGCCGCCGCCGGTGTCTCTGAAGATCTTGTCGTCCGGTGAAGTGCTCATCAACAACACGCTGGCCCCGATGAACACCCTGCAGGCGCAGTTCGAAGACATCACGCAGTCACGCACGCAGGTGCTGCCGGTAGACGAACAGCCGAAGCTCGAAGTGGAAGTGGATCCGGCGGCTGAGTACGAAGTGTTGGCGATGGTCTTGGCTCGCGCCAAGAACGCGCAGATGGAAAAGATCGCTTTCGTTGATCAGCAAGTCAGCAACTAAGGCGTTGGGTTAGCCCGAACGCTGTTTTGAACGACGCGCCGCCCAATGGGCGGCGTTGTCGTTTTTAGCGACTCGATGTGAGCCCGAGTGATGAGGCGGGCTCAGCCTCCGGTGATGCCACGGTAGCGCTGCACCGTCGCGGCGAGGCCATCGACCAAAGCTTCGGCAAGCAGAGCGTGTCCGATAGACACTTCAAGCACTTTGGGCACCGCAGACAAAAACGCGGGCAGATTGTGTTGCGAAAGATCGTGTCCCGCGTTGACGCCGAGGCCGATGCTCTGCGCGGCCAAAGCCGTCCGCTGGCAGGCCGCGAGTGCCTCCCGATACGCAAATTGCGCGGTCTCATCGGCCTCATGGAGGGCGTGGTTCGGACCCGCGTGCAGGGCGTCGCTGCGCCCGTGCGCCACGTCGAAAGCTTCGGCGAAGGGCCCGGTATAAATCTCGATGCGCTCAGCACCGGCAGCTTTCAGCGCGGCGAACTCGGTGTCGCCGGGATTCACGAACAGCGACACGCGACAGCCCAGCGCTCGAAACGCAGCAATTTGCGCCGTTAAGGTGACCGGCAGCGCACGAGGGTCGAAGCCGTGGTCGGAGGTGATTTGCCCATCGCCATCGGGCACAAAGGTGACTTGCGTGGGCCGCGTGTCGCGCGCCAAAGCCAACAGGCCCGGATAGCCGTCGCGCGGCGGTGCAAAGGGATTGCCTTCGATATTGAATTCGACGTCATCGGGTAAGGCCTCGGCGATGGCGTACACGTCTTCGGCACTGATGTGGCGGCGATCAGGTCGCGGATGCACAGTGATGCCGCGCGCGCCGGCGGCTACGCAGTGAAGCGCCGCCGCGCGCGGCGAGGGCAGCGCGCCACCCCGCGACTGACGAAGAACGGCGATCTTATTGACGTTGATGCTTAGCAGGGTCATGTCACCACCTCTTCAAGTCACGGAAGCGTGCCCGTCGTCGCGTTGCTGGGGCAAGCCCCCGCGCCCCACTGAGGCAGACACGCCGCATAATGCGGCGATGCTCAGCCCGACGACGTTCAGACGCCTGCTGTGTTCCGCCGCCTTGGCGATGGCTGCCCTGTGGGTCGGGCAAGCCGTGTCGGCCAGCCTGAAAGGCGTGCCGATCATGATGCGCATCGGGCCGGATCAGTACCGTGCGGCGCCCTCGCTGTGGTCGATTGCCTCGGCGCCCGGAAAGATCTACGTGGCGGCCGCAGACGGCGTGCTGATCTATGACGGCGCCGAGTGGGTCACGGTGCCGCTGCCGGTTGGCGTCAACGCCACCATCGTTCGTCGACTCGCAGACGGCACGGTCATGGTGGGCGGTAACGACACCTATGGCCGCTTGGAGTACGACAGCGTTCGTGGCTACCGCTACGTGGACTTGCTGGCCAGCGGCGGACTGCCTGCGGCGGATCGGCGCCTGGGGCCGGTGTGGGAAATCGTCCAGACGCCAGAAGGCATCTACCTGCATTCGCAGGAGTTCATCCATCTTCTGCCTGCCAACGACGGCGACACGCGCAGCTGGCCCGTGGGCCCCGACATGCGCGGCTTGATGGGCTTCGGCGGCGACTTGTACGCGCGGGTTCAAGATCAAGGCCTCGGCTGGTTGCGCGGTGGCGAGTTGTTCTTGGTACCCGGCGGCGAACAGTTCCGGCGCACTCCGGTCTCGGCCATTGTCGGCTGGGGCGGCAGCCGCTTTGTGGTGGCCGGCAGCGGCGTTTGGCGCATGGACGACAGCGGTGTGACTCTGGCGATGAGCTGGCCGGACGGTAACTTGCCCGTCTACACCTCGATGTCGCTCGACGGCGGCGGCTTTGCCACAACCACCTTGGACGGCGAAGTGTTGGTCGTCGACGCGGGGCTGAGGTTGCGTCAGCGCGTGCGGTTGAGTGAGCAATCGGTTTCCGACCTTACGCGCGACGAAGAGGGACTGCTGTGGGCCGTGACCGAGACCGAAGTCGTTCGTCTGGGCATCCCTTCGCCGTGGTCGATCATCAATCGTACGCATGGGCTGCGCGGGCTGGTTTCCGATACGGCGGAGTTCGATGGCGTCACGTGGATCGCGACCTCGCGCGGGCTGTTTCGCTTGGAACACGCCGAGACCGGCAGCGCCGAGGCTGCGCTGGTGCCATGGGTGCAGCTGGAGACCTACGGCCTGCTGGCCGATGAGCGCGCCATGCTGGTGGCCGAGCGCGAGGGCCTTCGCCAGCTGCTTCCAGGACAGACCGCGCCTTTGAGTCTTCTTGATGGTGAGCCGGCGTATTGGCCGCAGTTCGTGCGAGACCGCAACGATCTCGCCGTGGCGCAAAGCGAGCGCGAATTCTTTTTGCTGCGCTTTGCGAAAGACCGGTGGGAAATCGCGAACCGCTGGCCGCTGGAAGGTATGGCGATCATCGAAGTGATCCAGCCCCGCCCCGGCGAGTTTTGGTTGAGCGACGACCGCGGCCCGCCGCAGCGTTGGCGAATTGACTTGGACACCGGCGAGCGGCTCGACAGTGCGGCTTATGGCGGTGAGCAGGGCCTGCCGATTGACGGCGCAGATCGGCCGAAATTGTTTTTCATCGACGGTCAGCTCAACGCTTGGTCGGACAAAAAGACCTATCGGTTCGACGAGTCCAGCACTCGCTTCGTCGAGGCCGAAACGCCCGAATGGATCCGCGCATTGGCACAGCCCGGAAAGCTCAGCGTGGTGGAAACGCCGATGGGCCTGTTTGCCGTAACGCCGCGCGACCTGATGCGCCGACCCGCTGCGACGATGGCGTGGGAGCGGGTGCAGATCGGCGGTTGGGCCAGCACGGGCTTCGGCCTGCCGCGAGTCAGCCGCGGCGGCGTGTTGCGTATTCCCGTTTGGAACGGCGTGCTGCAGTACGCGCCGGACGGCCCGGTAGCGACCCTGCCGACGCTGTCGGCGTCCTTCGACCAGCTGCTGGTGGAGAGCGACGCCGGCGAGCTCGAATTGGGCGAAGTCGACCGCGGCACCCTATCCATTCGTTCGGGTCAGCCCATTCGTATGCGTTTCACGCTGGGAACCCTGGAGCCCGGCGCGCGCTATCGCTATCGCTTGCGCCCGCTGGTCAATGAGTTCAGCGATTGGGCCGACCGCGACTTGGCGATCCGCGGACTGGAGCCCGGCGAGTATCAGTTCGAAGTAGAGGGTGAGGTGCCGAGTGGCCGCACGGTCGAACCTCTGACCCTGCGCATCATGGTGAGCCCGCGCTGGTATGAAGAGCCGCTGCTGCGTGGTCTGTTGGTCATGGTGATGCTAGCGGGTGTGGTGTGGGTCTCGCGGGTCTTGGGCCGACGTCGCGTGCGTCGCGTCGAGGTGCAAAACCGCC
>JBBQIA010000145.1:0-5313 GCA_038324485.1 Lysobacterales bacterium | reverse complement strand
ACCATGATCAGCGCCAGCAGCGTGCCGCCGAAGCCCGCGCTTTGCGGCACCGACTGTCCGACCTGCATGGCCTTTGCCGCGGGCGCGGCGGTGCTGGCAGCAAGTAGCAAGGCGTCCATCAGCGCAGGCGCTTGATGCGTTCGCTGGGGCTAACGACTTCCGTCAGCCGCACGCCGAAGCGCTCGTTCACCACCACCACTTCGCCTTGGGCTACCAAGGTGCCGTTGACGAATACGTCTAAGGCTTCACCGGCGACGCGCTCGAGCTCCACCACCGAGCCCTGATTGAGCTGCAGCAAGTTACGAATGGGAATGCGGGCGCGGCCCACTTCCAGCGACAGCGTCACCTGGACATCCAAGATCAGATCGAGGTTGGAGTCGGGCGGCAGGGTGCTGGCGCCGGCGTTCGCGCTGGGCGCGGGAGGCGGCTCGACACTGGGGGCCAAATCACCCCACATGGCCAGATCGGCGGCGTCTTTTTCGGTGCTCATCAGCGTGTCCTCAATTCGCTCGCGCTTTTGGCGTGGCGGGGGTGATGCGGGTAATTTTTACGGCGTTCTTGCCCTGGTGGTGGCCGAACTCGCCTTCATACAAAGGCAGGCCTTCAACCATCAGCGGAATGCGCTTTGGCACGTCGATGGGCAACACGTCGCCCACCTTTAGCGCCACCAGCTGGCGCACGGACAAGGTCTTGGTGCCAATGACGCCGGCCACGTTCAGCTCGACCAAATCCACGCCTTGGCGCAGCTGGATGGGAAAGTTTTCGTCTTTCTCGGAGCGGTCGGAAGCAATTCCGGCGTCGAGCAATTCACGCAGCGGCTCCAGCATCGAATACGGCAGGGTGACGTGCATTTCGCCGCCGCCGCCTTCCAGCTCAACGTGAAACTTGCTAACCACCACGTATTCGCGCGGGCTGACAATGCTGGCGAAGTGCGGGTTCACTTCCGAATTGGTGTATTCGAATTCGAACTTCATCACCGGCGACCAGGCTTCCGTCAGGTCGACGAAGGCCTGCTTCAACATCAGCTGGATCACGCGCATTTCGGTGGGCGTGAATTCGCGGCCTTCGATCTTCGCCGGAAAGCGCCCAGCGCCGCCGAAGAAGTTGTCGAGCACGGCAAAGACCAAGGTCGGCTCGAAAACAATCAGACCGGTGCCGCGCAGCGGCTTCATCTTGATCAGATTGAGGTTGGTCGGCACGTACAGGGTGTGCAGGTAATCGGAGAACTTCATCAGCTCGACGCCGCGCACCGAAAGATCGGCCGAGCGGCGCAGCAGGTTGAACAGGCCCACGCGCCACATGCGGGCGAAACGCTCGTTGACCATTTCGAGCGTCGGCATCTTGCCGCGGACAATGCGGTCCTGCGTGGCGAAGTCGAAAGAGCGGGCCTCGCCGTTGTCGGCCTCGCCTTCGGTTTCCACTGATCCGGAATCGACCCCATGCAGCAGGGCGTCGATCTCGTCTTGGGAAAGCAGGTCGCTCATGGCTGCGTTACTGCCGGACGAAGCTGGTGAAGATGACGGCGCTGGCGGTGTCTTTCGTGCCGGTTTCGGCCTCGAGCACCTTATTGGTTTCGGCCAGGGCCTTGCCCTGCAGCGTGATCATCAGGTCGGGCGCGGCCAATTCTTCGGGAGTCGCCCGCTGCAGCATGCCCAGCAGGGCATTCTGGATGGCCGGCATATGGGTCTCCATCGCCTTTTGACCGAGCTCGCTGCGCGTGGCCAGAGTCACCCGCACCTGCAGGAACTTCGCGCTGCCCCCGGTCAAATTGACCACCAGCGGGTCTTTGATCTCGATGTAGCGCGCTTCGGCCTTCACCTCGGCGGGCGCTTCGCCGTCTTTGTCGGCGTGTTCGGCCGACTCGTCGCCGTCCTCCGGAGCGGCCTTGGGCATCATGAAAAACATGATGCCGCCCACCAAAATCGCCGTACCCACGACTGCGCCAATGATGGGCACCAGCGGGAGCTTGGGCTTGGGGGCGCCGGCGTCGGCGGCGGGCGCGGGCTTCTTATCGGCCATGGAGGTTGTCCTTTTCGGTCGGGCAAGAGGGTGCAAGAGCCATGCCGAAAATCCCGTCCGGGACGCGCCGGAAATGCGTCGCGGTCGTTGGCTGGCCCGAAGCCCGCCTAGTAGGCGCTGTTTCGGCTGGGGGTTCAACGCTGGAATTTGAGCTTTACTGACAATCGTCGCGAGAAATCCCGTCATGCTCCGCTCACCCCTCCCCAAGGGGACGGAGGAACGCGGTCCCTTCCGCTCGATGCAAGGCCCGGCGCCCCCGGCCAAGTTCCAGCCCCGACGGGCTTTGCATCGTGCCGAATGCCGCCACCCTGCCCGCCCGACCCGGCCCCCGCCGCGGTCGGGTTTTTTTTTGAAGAAATCTCCGACTTCCCAAGGCCCGCCGGGATTGCGACACTCGGGCGGCCATGAGTCACCCGTCCGCACGCGCCCTGGCTACTGGCCAGCGCCTCCTCACCCCTGCATGTCGGTTTGTCGGATGAATTCCGGCCCCGCCAATGTTCCTGCGCGCCTGCGCATCGCGCTGGTCGAAGACGACCGCATTGAGGCCGAGCGGGCGATTGCGGCCCTGAACGCCGCCGGGCACGACACCGAGTGGTATTCAACCGGCCTGCAGTTCATGGGTGAAGTGCGCGAGGCTCGGCACGACCTGTTTTTGCTGGACTGGCACCTGCCCGACGCCGAAGGCATCGCTCTGATCTCGTGGATTCACCGCGCCGTGGGCCGACGGGCGCCGATCATCATCTTTAGTCGCTTTGACGACGACGAGCGCATCGTCGAAGCGCTCGCGTCCGGCGCCGATGACTACATCACTAAGCCGACGGCCGGGTCGGTGCTGCTGGCGCGCATCAATGCAGTCACTCGGCGTTTTTACGCCGGCCCTGCTCAGCCGCTGGTGGTCGAATTAGGGCCGTACCGACTGGATGGCGGCTCGCGCGACATCCAGCGCGACGGCCAGCGCGTGGACATGCAGCCGAAAGAGTTTGATCTGGCGTGGTACCTGTTTCAGCACCGCGACCGACTGGTTCGCCGCGAAGAATTGATCGCAGCGGTCTGGGGCCGCGACATGCCGGGCTCGGCGCGGACGCTCGATACCCACCTCTACACCCTGCGGCGCAAGCTGCAGTTCGCGGAAAACGGGCTGCGCCTGTCCAACGTCTACCGCGAGGGCTATCGACTGGAACAGTGCGCACCGGGCAACCCGGAAGACTGATCGGCACTAAGTTTTTCGTTTAAGCCGCGGTCTCGTCGCGCTCCAGCGGTAATTCAATGCGGAACTCGGCCCCACCCTCGGGCCGGTTATCAACGAACACCGTGCCGCGATGCCGGGCCACCACGCTCATGACCATCGCCAAGCCCAAGCCCATCGAGCGGCTGGACGAGCGCGCTGTTCGCGCCAAGGGGCCGAAGCGCTGAAACATCTGGCTGCGCCGCGAGGGCGCGATGCCCGGGCCTTGGTCGCCGATCACGACAGCCAAGGCCGCGCCACGACGCTCCAGAAGGATCGACACGCGGCCGCCGCTGGGCGTCACTTTGACCGCGTTGCTCAGCACGTTCTCGACCGCGCGGCGCAGCAGCGCGGCGTCGCCGGTAACCCAGCCCGGCTCGCCGTCTTCCATCGTCACGGCCAAGCTCACCTTTTTGACGGTGGCTTCCGGCGTGCTGGTTTCGACGGCCTCCATCACCACGTCGGCCAGCAGCACCGGCTCGTCACGGGTGAAGGCTTCGGGCGAGGCCGATCGCACAAAGTCGAGGTACGTGGTGGCCATTTGCACCATTCGCCGCGACAGGCGCTCGGCGGTTTGCAGGATGTCGACGGTGGACGCGGAAAGGCCGGGATCGTCTTGGGCGCCTTGGCACAGCTCAATCAGGGCATGCGCCGGCGCCCGCAGGTCGTGGGAAAGGAAATCGATGGCGGCCTGACGCTCGCGCTGATCGGCCATCAGGCCGGTGAGCTCGGTGACGCAGACGAGGGTGTCGTGACGATCCGGGTCGGGGCCGGCCGGCAAGGGCTCCAGCGCCACCACCACATCGCGTTCGCCGCAGCGGGCCAGCAGCCGCGCACTGCCCGTGCCCAAATACTGGGCAGGGTCGGCGGGCAGGCTGAGGTCGACGGCCAGAAGCCACTCGCGCAGCGTCGCCATCGGTGCCTCGGGGTCGCTGCGCCACGCGGACGCCTGCGCATTGCCAAGGCGCACGCGCTGCTGGGCGTCGATGACGATGATGGCGGCGGGCTGCACGTCGATCAGGCGATGCACGTACTCGCGCTGACGCCGAATGCTGGCGATGGCTTCCCGCACGGCGCCCAGTGCGGTGTCGAAGTCGAAGCCGCTGCGGCGCGATTCCGTCGAGGCCGCTTCGCGCCGCAAGACCGCCAGCTCCGCCGCAAGCTGTGAGGCCGCGCGACTGAAGCGCTGGACGAATTCCACCGCCAGCTGCAGAGGCATGGCAAAGAGCAGGGCCACCGGCGGCAGCCAAATCAGCATTCGATAGGCCACGAGATACGCGGCCGCTACCACGACCATCGCGACGATGCCCGCCCACACCGCGCGCCGCTGCTTGAGCGCCCCCAGCAGCAGGGAAAAAGCCAGAAGTATCGAGCCGACAATGGCCGCGTCCAGCCAGTTGGGAAGCATTCGGAAGACTCGACCGTCGATCAGGGCCGCCGAGAACTGTGCCTCGTATTCGTCGAGGGTGAGGTCGTCGTCCGCCCAGCTCGACACCGCCGTGGTGAGGTTAATTTCAGCGTCTTGCTCGGACTGACCAATGATGACGATGCGGTCGGCCCAGGCTTCGGGATGCACCGTGCCGTCGAGCACGTCGGCCGCACTGATGGTGAGCACGGTGCCCGCACCACCTAAGAAGGCCAGCACCTGTGCGTCCTGCGCCACGGTCGGTGAGTCCAGTGCGGCCTGCAGGGCGCTGCGACGATCGGCGGGCACCAAGTCGCCGGCCTGCTGCACCATCGCTAACGCAAAGCTCGGCCTCAGCGCGCCCGCCAAAGGCTTCGCCAAAAAGCCAGCGCGAATCACGTTGTCTTCGCCGGTGCCAATCAGCTGCAGACCCAATCGGTTGAAGCCCAACTTGCTCGCCAGACGGAAGCCCTCTTCAGCGCTCAGGCGCGGCCGGTCAATCGAGTAGACCTTGCCCACCGTATTGCCGTGGCGTTGCAGGGCTTCGCTGAGCACCTCGACGCCCTCGCGATCACGCGGGTCGCGCGGGTCGAAGGTGAGGTAGGCCCCGATCACCCGCGGCTTCACTTGATTTAGCCGGTTTACCAAGCGCGCCAAAGCAAGC
>JBBQIA010000144.1:0-5318 GCA_038324485.1 Lysobacterales bacterium | reverse complement strand
GGCTGGGTGCTGCCGGTGTCTGCCGCGGTTCGTACCATCGACGATCGCTATGTGGTGCTCGAGAACGCGCCCGCCTTAAATCTTCGCGTACTGGCCAACGACGGCATTCCCGCCGCAGAAATCAATGCGGGTGCACTAACGATCATTCGTGCGCCGACCCTCGGGACGGCCTCGATCGATAACGCAGGCACCGCCAGCCTCGCCTCTGATGACAGCGTTCGCTATCAGCCACGCGCCGACCGAAGTGGCGATGATTCCTTGCGGTACCGCATCTGTGGCAGCGGCACCTGTGCCGAGGGCGAAGTCACCATTGTGCTGCGCCCGGTCGCCGAGTCGGTCGCGCTATCGGTGACGGCCAGCAGCGGTTTTCGTGATCTTAACGCCGCGCCACTTCGCGCACTGCCTTCCGCGCGCTTCGTGTCCAGCCCGCTGGTGGAAGCGCAACTTAGCGAGTACGCGCTGAGCGTCGACCCCAATCCGTGGCAGCCGTTCTCTGGCGAAGGCGCTTTGGCGCTGCGCGTGCTGCCCTCTGGGCCGGTCGCGCGCGAGTGGCGGATCCTTGTGGACGCGCGGTCGCTGTCATCGGGCAATGTCGATCTATACATGGGCATCGACGTCAATCGCGACGGCCGTGCCAGCGCCAATGAGTTGCGCTGCGCCTCAGGCATGTCCTCGACCACGGAGCGCTGCGAGATGGCGGTGACCGTGCCGGATTGCGGCAACTTGGCCTATTGGGTTCTCGCCGTGAACCGCGGCACGAATGCCCACACCGCGCGTCTGGAGACCTTCGAGGTGCCCCTTGACCTCAATGACGGCAGCTTGGCCGTGACCGGCCCCGGTGTGGTGGCCGCCGGCGCGAACTTTCCGCTGCGGATGGTGTGGGATGCCCCGCAATTGGCCGACACCGAGTCACGCGTCGGCTACGTCAGCGTGTTCGCTAACGCGGGTAGCGCCATCGGAGGCTTTCCCGTGCGCGTGAATCGAGCGGGGCGCGTCGAGCCAGGGGTCATTCTCAGCAGCGGCGTGCCACGCGAAGTTCGGGTATCTCCCGGCGCTAGCGCGGACCGCATCTTCATTGATGTGCCGCCCGGAGCCACATCCTTGTCGGTGCAGGCGCGAGCCAGTGACGGCGTCGAACTTTACTTGGTACGTGTGCCACCGGCGGTTGCGAGTGCAGGGGTTCCGCTGATCCCTGCAGCGCCTGCGCGCTCTGGGGCTGCAGCATCATCGACCAACACTTCCGCAGTGCAAGCGCTTTCTGTATCCGGTGCCGCTTTAAGCCCCGGCCGTTGGTACGTGGTGCCGGTCAACAAGGCGCCGCGCATCGCCGACGTGCAGATCGAGGCGACGCTGACCGCCGCAGCACCGACCGTCCGGGCGGGCGGCTATTTCAACTCGGCGCGCTCCGGTCATGGGCTCTTTCTTTATCCGGCGGGCAATCAGTGGGCCGGTCTTTGGTACACCTACCTTCAAGACGGCACGCCCACTTGGTACTACTTGCAAGGCACGGCGCCGGGCTCGAACGGGCAGTGGCAAGGGCGGATCTATCGCAGCGCGTGGGACGGTAGTCGAAATGCTTTGACCGCGGTCGGCGAAGCCATCGTGACGCCCTCGGCGGCCGACGCTTTTACCTTCAGCTATCACTTGGATGGCGAAAGCGGCAGCGAGGCCTTCGGAAGCTTTGGACGCGGCTGTCCAAGCTTGGCCGGCGCGCCGCTCAACGTCAGTTCGCATTGGTTTGACCCGCGGCGCGCGGGGGCCGGATACAGCGTGCAGATGTTTCCGAACTATGAGTTTCTTGCCGCCTTCGTCTACGACGTCGCGGGCGTGCCGCGTTTTCTGACCGCCGAGCGCGACAGTTTCGGCGGTGCCTCGGCGAGCGCACCGCTTGTGCAGCTTCGCGGATTTTGTCCTTTGTGCACTCGGAGCGGCTTGCCGGCACGCACCGTGGTGGGAACCCTGGCACGCACGTTTTCGGCGGGAAGCTTAAGCAGTTTGGTGCTTGATGCGAGTTACTCGCCGAGCGTGAGTGGTCGCTGGGCCGTTTCCGACGTCGTGCAGCCCTTGGGCGGAACGCCGGGCCTTCAGGGCTGCTCGCCGTAAGCCAGACGTCGTTTAGCGAATGGCCTCGATCCAGTGCGAGGCCGGCGCAGGGCGAGCGAAGAAATAGCCTTGGGCGAAATCACAGCCGGCCTCGAGCACGGCGCCCAGCATGATTTCGTCTTCGACGCCCTCCGCGACGGCACGCATGCCCAGCCCGTGGGTCATTCGAGTGATCGCCTCGAGCAGGGCTCGGGTTCGCGGCGATCCCGAGTCGGCGACGAAGCTCTGATCGATTTTCAAGATGGCGGCGGGCAGGTGGCGCAGATAGCCCAGCGAGGAATAGCCCTGCCCAAAGTCATCGACCGCGATGCGCACGCCCATTTCTGCGAGTCGTTGCAGGGCCTCAGCATTGCGCCCCACGTCGTGCAGCACGGCCGTTTCTGTCACTTCAATCATCAAGCACTGCGGAGGTAGGTCCCAGATGGCGAGGGCCGCAATGATTTGGTCGGCCAGTGCCGCATCGTCGAACGCGCGGGCCGAAAGATTGATGGCGCAGTAGGCCTCTGGATGCTGCCGATGCAGAGGAGAAAACTCGCGCAGCGCCACCTGAAGCGTCCAGCGTGTGAGTTCGGCCGCAAGGCCAGCGTCTTCGGCCATTGGGATAAAGACCGACGGCGCGACCGCTTCGCCGGCCTCGCGCGTCCAGCGGGCCAAGGCTTCATAGCCCACGGTGCGAGCCTCAGGCAGGCTGACGATGGGCTGGAAGACCAAGTCGAGCGCATTCCGCGCCAGCGCATCGCGTAGGGCGGCGGCCATGGCGTCTTCGGCATACGGCGCCGCGATTCTGAGCAACGCGCCGTCGCGCAAGCCCGCGATCAAAGCCGAACTGGTTCGGCGCTGAAAGGAGTCCGGCGTCTCTGTGGGGTCGGTGGCCATTGCCAGCGCGAGCGTAGGAAGCAAATACATCTCGCGTCCGCCGCAGGACAGGGGCAGGTCAAGATCGCGGAGGATGCGTTGTGCCGCGAGTTCGGCATGCCCCAGCCCCAGCAACTTCGGCAGCACCACGAAAAAGTCGCCGCTGCCCGAACGTAATAAATGATCGCCCGGGCGAAGGGCTTCAACGATTCGTCGCTCGGCTCCTTCCAGCGCGGTTTCAGAGAGCAGCAAGCCGTGCGCCGCCGTCGCGCGCTGCCAATGGCGGAAATGCACTTGGATCAACGCAATCGGCGCTGCCGGACTGCAGTGGCTCAGGCAGTCGTTAAGCGGCCCTTCGAGAGCAGCCCAGCCGTGTAAGGCCTCAGAGGAAGAATTCGGCGAGATCAAGCCCATAGGCTCCCGGCGGCAAGGCGCGATGGATGGAAAGCCGCGGACCGTCGCTGTCGACCTGCTGCCAGAGGTCAAGCTGGCGAAAGGCGGGATTCACCGTTTTGTCGGCAAAGGTCAGCACCGTTACCTTGGGCATCAGCCGGCGTGCGGTGTTTTGCGAGGTGACTACGGCCACCTCGCCGCTATTGAGTTCCACCAAGGAGCCCGTCGGGTAGACGCCGATGCTTTGGCTGAACTGCTCGACGAGTTCGGATTGAAATAGCGTGTCGCGCTCGCGATAGAGGGCCTGAAGCACGTTGTGCCGCGCGGCCGGTGCCTGATGCGCGCGCTGGCTGCTCATGGCGTCGAAGCTATCGACAATGCCGAGCATGCGCGCCTCAAGCGGAATCTCGAAGCCGCGCCGGCCGGCTGGATAGCCGCTGCCGTCGTGGCGCTCATGGTGGTGTGCGATGGCGCTGCGAATGAGCGGCGTGGTGCCCGGCGCGCCATCCAGATGGGCGAGGCTCGCGGCGACATGTGACTGCATCGCCAGACGCTGCGTCTCATCCAAGGGCGACGCATGGTTCACCGTGCCATCGGGCAAGGAGGCCATGCCTAAGTCCATCAGCATGCCGGCGCTCGCCAGTTCCACTAGGGTGCTGCCGGGAAAGCCCAACTGTCGTCCGAACGCCGACATCAGCGCCGCGCAGTTGACGGCGTGACTGTAAGTGTAGGGGTCGCGCTCGCGCATGCTGGCAAGCCAGAAGTAGGCATCGGGGTTGCGGATGACGCTGGCGACGACCGGCTCTACGGCCGAACTGATTTCGTCGACCGAGAGCGCGCGACCTTCGCGAAGGTCTGCAATCAGACGGCGAGACAGCTTCTGCGCTTCATTTGCCGCGAAGCGGATGCGCGGCAATTCTTCATCCAAGGTCGCCGTGACGCGATACGTCGCTGGCGCATCGTTCGCGCGCAAGCGGCTGTCACTACCGCCGAGATCGAGGCTCATGAGCACGGCTTCAGGGCTGCCGTCCACGCTGCGAATGCGATCAATAAAAACGTAAGTCGCAAAGCGCCGAACGAGGATGATGTCGTCAACCGTTCTCAGCATGATTCCCTGCAATGGAAAAGGCGTGCCTTCCCAGGCGCGCCCTTCCATGCGACACACGAACATCCCCGGCAGCAACTCGTTGACGTTGTACCGAACCTCTTCAGCGGCCATGGGAGTAGGGGCTAACCTGTCGGTGATTTGTTCGCAGCGGAATCGCGAAGCTCGCGGCGCAGGATCTTACCGACATTCGTCTTGGGCAGTTCGGTGCGGAACTCGACGATCTTGGGCAACTTATAGCCCGTTAAGTGTTCCTTGCAGAACGTCTTGATTTGGTCGGCAGTCAGGGCCGGATCTTTCCGCACCACGACCACCTTCACCGCTTCGCCTGACTTATCGTCGGGGACGCCCACGGCCGCGACTTCCAGCACGCCGGGCATCGTGGCAATGACATCTTCGATTTCGTTCGGGTACACGTTGAAGCCCGAGACGAGGATCATGTCCTTCTTGCGGTCGACGATGTAGAAGAAACCTGCGTCATCCATCTTGGCCATGTCACCGGTGTGCAGCCAGCCTTCGGCATCAATGACCTTGGCGGTTTCGTCAGGACGCTGCCAGTAGCCCTGCATGACCTGCGGGCCCTTCAGGCACAGCTCGCCGACTTCGCCCTTCTCCAAGGTCTTGCCCTCATCGTCCTTCACGCAAGCATCCGTCGACGAAATCGGCAGGCCGATTGCACCGTTAAACGCCTTGAGATCGAGCGGGTTCATGCACGCGGCCGGCGAGGTTTCGGTCAAGCCATAGGCCTCGATCAAGGTCACGCCTGTCGCCTTCTTCCAGCGTTCCGCCACGGCGCGCTGCACGGCCATGCCGCCGCCGAGGGTCAGGTGCAGCGAGGAGAAATCAATGGTGTCGAAGCCCG
>JBBQIA010000143.1:0-5351 GCA_038324485.1 Lysobacterales bacterium | reverse complement strand
CTGATCGGACGCAGACCGCAGCGCTTCAGTTTTTCAGTCAGCCAACCGGGCGACGTAGCCTTCGGGTTGAGGCCTTCGATAATGCGTCCGCAATAGCGCGGCGCGTCGGCGCCAGCCTGCAAATCAATCGGCAGGCTCGCCGTGACGCTGGCCGCCACCGGCGCGATCTCGAACGGCGTGACCTGCGCACCGAGCGCAGCGGCGACGTCAAAGGCAACGCCTCGGATCGAAAAACAATCGGCGCGATTCGGCGTGAGCTTCAGCTCGATGCGGGCGTCGGGAAGGCCCAGCGTCGATGCCAGCGCCGCGCCAACCGGAGCGTCCGACGGCAGTTCCAACAGGCCCGACGCGTCCGGATCAATGCCCAGTTCTTTCGCCGAACACAGCATGCCAAAGCTCTCGACGCCGCGAAGCTTGGCCGGACTGATCACCAAACCGCCGGGCAATGTCGCACCCACGGTAGCCAGCGGAGCCTTCAGACCGACGCGCGCGTTCGGTGCGCCGCAGACGATCTGCACGGTCTCGCCGCCGCCCACAGCCACGGTGCAAATCTGCAACCGGTCTGCTTCAGGATGACGGGCGGCTTCGATGATCTCGGCGACGATCACACCGGGCAATTCACCGCCGATGGTTTCGACGTCCTCGACCTCAAGGCCGATGGCGGTCAGCGCCGCACACAAAGCATCGCGGTCGGCATCGACGGCCACGTGCTCACGCAGCCAGCGTTCATTGAACTTCATGCGAACTGCCCCAGAAAGCGGACGTCATTGTCGAAAAAACTGCGTAAATCGTTGACGCCATAACGCAGCATGGCAAAGCGCTCGACGCCCAAGCCAAAGGCAAAGCCGGTGTAGCGTTCGGGGTCGATGCCGCAGTTCCGCAGCACGTCGGGATGGACCATGCCGCAGCCCAGAACCTCCAGCCAGCGCGTGCTGCCATCGGGCTGCTGCCAAGCGATGTCGACCTCGGCCGAGGGCTCGGTAAACGGGAAGTAGCTGGGACGGAAACGCATCTCGAAGTCTTTCTCGAAGAACGCGCGCACCAGCGCCTTCAGGGTGCCCTTGAGTTCGGCGAAGCTGACGTTCTCGCCCACGACGAAGCCTTCAATCTGATGAAACATCGGCGTGTGCGTCTGGTCGCTGTCGCTGCGATACACCTTGCCCGCGGCAATGACGCGCAGCGGCGGCTCTTGGCCGATCATCGCCCGCACCTGCACCGGCGAGGTGTGCGTGCGCAGCAGACGGCCGTTGCCGTCCGCGCCGCGCGACACGTAGAAGGTGTCGTGCATGTCGCGGGCCGGATGGTGCGGCGGAAAATTCAGCGCCTCGAAGTTGTGCCAGTCGTCTTCGATCTCCGGGCCGTCGGCCAAGTCGTAGCCGAGGCCGCGAAGAATGTCCGTCAGGCGCTCGATCGTGCGGCTAACCGGATGCACCACACCCATCTCCGCGTCGCGGCCGGGCAAGCTGATGTCGATGCGCTCGGAAGCCAAACGCAGCGCCAGCGCGGCGTGCTCCAAGGTCGCTTTGCGCGCTGACAGGGCCTCGCCAATGGCGTCGCGCGCCTTATTGATGCCTTCGCCGGCAGCCTTGCGTTCCTCAGCTGGCAGCGCGCCGAGTGACTTCAGAAGGGCAGTCACCTGACCGCTTTTTCCAAGCAGTCCAACGCGAAGCGCATCAAGCGCCTCCAGCGATTCCGCTGCGGCAATGTCCGACAGCGCGGTGGTGGTGAGGGTGTTGACGTCGCTCATCCGGGACGAACCTGCGTGCGTGGCCTTTGCGGCCGGAAAAAACAAAAGGGAAGGACTTGCGCCCTTCCCTTTTGCGTTCGGGTTGCCGCCACACGTACCCCAAAAGGCCCGGTGGCAGACGCCGCTTTACGCTGCGAGAGCGCGCTTGGCCTGCTCCGCCACGGCGCTAAACGCCGCCGCGTCGTGAATGGCCAAATCAGCCAGGGCCTTGCGGTCCAGCGCGATGTGGGCTTTCTTCAAGCCATTCATCAGGCGGCTGTAGCTCAGACCGTTCAAGCGAGCCGCCGCATTGATGCGGACGATCCACAGCGAACGGAAGTCGCGCTTCTTGCGCTTACGGCCAATGTAGGCGTACTGCAGGGACTTGGTAACGGCCTGCTTTGCAACGCGGAACACCTTGCGGCGTGCGTTGTAGTAACCCTTCGCTTGGGCGAGGACTTTCTTGTGACGGCGGCGCGCCGTAACACCACGTTTAACTCGTGCCATAGGTCATCCCCTCAAAGATACGGAAGCATGCGGTCAAGACGGCCCGCGTCCTCGGGACGAACATGGTTCGTCTGCCGCAGGTTGCGCTTCCGCTTGGTCGCTTTCTTGGTGAGGATGTGGCTACGGTTGGCGTGGCCGCACTTGTATTTGCCGGAGGCCGTCTTGCGGAATCGCTTGGCGGCCGCCCGATTAGTCTTGATCTTGGGCATTACGGGTCCTTTCGGAGTGCTTTTACTGGCTGGGCGACGGCGTGAACCGCACTTTCCTTCCTGCCCAAACCGGCTTGACCGGGCATCGCATCACGATGCTCCGGGGTCCTCGGCGTCCCACCCTTAGCGGCAAGGGATACCTCCCGCAACGCGGGAACCACGAATTATGAAACAAAAACGCCCACCAAGGCAAGGTGGGCGCTTCGGCGTTCAGCGGGCGTCCGTGCGACGCCACGTCGAGACTTAGATCTTCTTCTTCGGGGCCATCATCATGACCATCTGGCGGCCTTCGAGGCGCGGCCGCTGCTCGATGATCACTTCTTCCGAAAGATCAGCTTCGATCTTCGCTGCCATCGCAATGCCGAGCTCTTGGTGGCTCATTTCGCGACCGCGGAAGCGGATGTTGATCTTCACCCGGTCGCCGTCTTCGAGGAAGCGCCGAATATTGCGCAGCTTCACTTCGTAGTCGCCGACATCGGTGGTCGGGCGGAACTTCAGTTCCTTGATCTCGACCTGCTTCTGCTTCTTCTTTGCCGCCGAGGCCTTCTTCTGCGCCTCGAAGCGGAACTTGCCGAAATCCATGATGCGGCAGACCGGCGGGTCGACGTTCGGCTGAATCTCAACGAGATCAAGGCCGACTTCCTCCGCCATCCGCAGGGCTTCGTCGCGTGTGAGCACGCCGACGTTTTCGCCCTCCGCGCCAATCACGCGCACGCGCGGGACGCGAATCTCAAGGTTTTTTCGGTTGGGTTTTTCGGTACTGATGGGGCAATCTCCAGGGGTCTTTTAAACCGGCATTTAGGCGCCGGGGCCGTTCTCTTTTGCTAGCTTCGCCGCGAACTCGGCGATGGGCATTGACCCAAGGTCAACGCCTTCCCGAGTGCGTACTGCGATGGTGCCCGTTTCGCGTTCGCGGTCGCCCACAACCAGCAAGTACGGCACCCTTTGTAACGTGTGCTCGCGGATCTTATAGCCGATTTTCTCGTTCCGCAAATCGGATTCGACCCGGAAGCCTTGATTCATAAGGGTTTTCCGAACCTCGGCACCATATTCGCCCTGCGCATCGGTGATATTCATCACCACCGCCTGCACCGGAGCCAGCCACGGCGGGAAAGCGCCGGCATGGTTCTCGATCAAAATGCCGATAAAGCGCTCCATCGAACCCACGATGGCCCGATGCAACATCACCGGATGGCGGCGCTGGCTGTGTTCGTCGATGTACTCGGCGCCGAGGCGCTGCGGCATCATGAAATCGACCTGCATGGTGCCCACCTGCCAGCCGCGGCCGATGGAATCGCGCATGTGGTACTCGATCTTGGGGCCGTAGAAGGCGCCCTCACCCGGCAGTTCCTCCCACTCGACACCGGCGGCCGACAGGGCGGCGCGCAGCGCGTGCTCGGCCTTGTCCCAAGTGGCGTCGTCGCCGAGGCGCGATTCCGGGCGCAGCGCGATCTTCATCGCGATGCCGCTGAATCCGAAGTCGGCATAGACCTTCATGGCCTGCTGGTGAAAAGCCGTCACTTCGGCTTCGACCTGGTCCTCGGTGCAGAAGATGTGGCCGTCGTCCTGAGTGAAGCCGCGCACGCGCATGATCCCGTGCAGCGCGCCCGAGGGCTCGTTGCGGTGGCAGGCGCCGAACTCGCCGTAGCGAATCGGCAGGTCGCGATAGCTGTGCAAGCCCTGATTAAACACCTGCACGTGACCCGGGCAGTTCATCGGCTTCAGCGCGTAGGTGCGCTTTTCCGACTCGGTGAAAAACATATTGCTCTGGTAGTTGTCCCAGTGCCCCGACTTCTTCCACAGCGTCACGTCGAGCACCTGCGGACAGCGGATTTCCTGATAGCCGGAATCGCGATACACGCCGCGCATGTGCTGCTCGACGACCTGCCACAAGCGCCAGCCTTTCGGGTGCCAGAAGACCAAGCCCGGCCCCTCTTCCTGCACGTGGAACAGGCTTTGCGCCTTGCCGATCTTGCGGTGGTCGCGCTTTTCGGCTTCCTCCAACTGGGTCAGGTAGGCCTTCAGGTCTTTGTCGTTCAACCAGGCCGTGCCATAGATGCGCGACAGCATTTGGTTGTTCGAATCGCCGCGCCAATAGGCGCCCGCGACCTTCATCAGCTTAAACGCGCGCAGCTTGCCGGTGTTCGGCACGTGCGGGCCGCGGCAGAGGTCGGTGAACTCGCCCTGCGAATACAGCGACAGGTCTTCCGTCGCCGGAATCGACTCGATGATCTCGGCCTTGAAGTGCTCGCCCATTCCTTTGAAGAAGGCCACGGCCTCGTCGCGAGACTTCAGCGAACGACCCACGGGCAGCTGCTCGCCGATGATCCTCTGCATTTCCGCTTCGATCTTTGGCAGGTCTTCGGGCGTGAACGGACGCTCGTAGGCGAAGTCGTAGTAGAAGCCGTTATCGATGACCGGCCCGATGGTCACCTGCGCGCCGGGATACAGGCGCTGCACGGCCTGCGCCAAAAGGTGGGCGGTGGAATGCCGCAGCACTTCGAGCGCATCGGGATGCTTGTCGGTCACGATTTCGAGCGAGGCATCCGCATTCAGCGGATGGCTGGCGTCCACCAAGTGGCCGTCGACCTTGCCGGCCAAGGCGGCCTTCGCCAAACCGGCGCCGATGCTGGCGGCAACGTCAGCGATGGTGGTGCCGGCCTCGTACTGGCGCTGGGAACCGTCGGGAAGAGTGATTGCAATCATGGGCTTCAACACCAGAAAAGAAAAAAGGGCGCACGAGCGCCCTTTCAAGAATCCAGAGGAACGTCGCGGGAGTTCAGTATGTGAGTCCGCTGCGCGTCATGGTGATCGTGTTCTTTCGAACTACGCCTCTCTGGTCGACATGTGTGGTGGGCGGTACAGGGATCGAACCTGTGACCCCTACCATGTCCAGGTCGTGCTCTACA
>JBBQIA010000142.1:0-5356 GCA_038324485.1 Lysobacterales bacterium | reverse complement strand
CAGCGTTCGTCTACGCCCTACGTCACGGCCTGCAACGCGCTGTTTGACGGCGATCGCGCGCGCTTGGGCACCGGCGCAACGCGCATCGCCTATGCGCCAGTGAAGGCCGCCGGACGCGCTGACAAAAAAGCCCTCCGTGAGGACGGCCAAGCGGTCACCGCGCCCTTAATCTTCCATCGGCACGACCTTGATCTGCCGAACAACGTCATGCGCCCGAAGGCGATCGAAGCCTGTGCTGACCTGATCGTCGATCTGCTGGCGCCATCGCGGCATCACCTCGGCGACAAGCCTCTGCAGCCCGGCGACCTCGCCGTGCTGCTGGTGTCGAACGCCGAAGTCGCCTCTCTGCGGCTTGCGCTGCAGCGTCGCGGCGTGCCCTGCGCGGGGCAAGGGCGGCAGACCGTGTTCGATTCAGAGTGGGCGCGCGACTTGCTCATCGCTCTGCATGCCGTTCGCCATCCGGGCAATGCTGGGGCCCTGCGCGCGGCCTTGCTCACCTCTCTATTCGGCATCGCGCCGCAAGCCTTACCGGCGCTTGAGGCCGACGGCCAACTGGATGCTTGGCGCGAACGATTCATTGCCTGGCGCCAATCGTGGTCGCGCTCGGGCGTGCTGGCCGTTGTGCACGCGCTAATCGACGCCGCTCTGCCGACGCTCGCGCGCCGCGCAAAAAAAGACGGCGAACGCGCGGTGACCGACCTGCGCCATCTTGGCGAACTGCTGCAGCAAGAAGCCGAAGCCGGGCAGTCGCCCGATGCCTTGCTCAGCTGGATGCGCGCACAGCGCGAGGACGACGAGGCCATCGCGAGCGGCGAACGCAGCCTGCGTCTGGAATCCGATGCCAAGCGCGTGCGTCTGATGACGCTGCACGCCAGCAAGGGGCTGGAATTCCCCGTTGTGGTGCTGCCCACGCTTTGGGCTCATGAGGCGCGGCCGTCAAAGGGCCTGAGCATCGCACCGCAAGACGCGCAGGGCATGCGCGCAGCGGTGTTCGAGAAGTCGACGCTCGATGCCGCCAAGGAAGAACAGCAGGACGAACGCTTCCGGCTGCTCTACGTGGCGCTGACTCGCGCCGAACAGGCCTGCCATGTGTTCACGCTGCCGCCGGATCGGCCCGGCCAGCGACAGACGAAGGGAAAAGCGAGACCGAAAGCGAAGTCCGATCCAGACCGCTCCGCTCTGGATGCTCTGCTCGCCCGTTGGCCGCAGGACGAGCGCGAAGGTTCCGACATCGCATGGCGCCCGCATTGGCCACTGCCACCCGATCAGCCCTTCCTTGCCGCAGTCGATGCCGAGGCAGCAGTCGAGTCCATGCCCCCTGAGCCTAATGGCTTCCGACTACCGGGCCGCTACAGCTTCTCGGCACTGAGCGGCCATGGCGAGCGCCGTCACGTGGACGCCAACACGGCCGACGACGAACGCGTCGCGGCGCTCGATGCGGTTGAGCTCATCGACGCCAACGTCGACATCGCCCCACTCTCCCTCGTTCGCGGCACCGGCTTTGGTCAGGCCGTGCACGATTTGTTTGAAGCCCGCGAGCCCGACCAACACTTCGCTGACGCCCACGCCAGCGTGCAGCGCGCGCTCGAGCAGCATGCGGTGCGGACGTTCGACAACAGCCCGCTCGCCGCCGTGGTGCCGCACGTGGCCGCAATGCTCGACCGCTCCCTTGCCGTCGCCTTGCCCACAGGCGGACTCACGACCTGCACGCTCGAGGGGCTGACTCCAGCGAAGTCCGCGATGGAATTGGCCTTCCAGTTTAAGATTGAGTCGGCATCGATGTCGGTACTGCGCCAGAAAGCCCAAGAGCACGGCGAGCCTCAACTCATTCCTGAGGGCCCCATCGACGCCTTGCGCGGCGCGATGGTCGGGTCGATCGACCTTGTTTTCGAACACGAGGGCCGAGTCCACGTGCTCGACTACAAGACCAATGCATTACCGACGCTCGCCGACTACGCGCCGTCCGCGCTGGTCGCCGCGATGGACGCGCACGACTATCGATTTCAGGCCTTCCTTTACACGCTGGCCGTCCATCGCTACTTGCGCCAGCGCCTTGGCGCTGACTACCGCTACGAGACGCACATGGGTCCTGCGATTTACCTCTTCGTGCGTGCGGCCGGCATCGCCCCGGGACTTGGTCTATGGACGCAATCCTTCCCCGCCGCGCTGATCGCCGCCGCCGACCAACTCTTCGCCGGAGACGCGACATGAGCGCCGCTTCGCATCCACTGGTCAGTCGTGCGCTGCCCGGACTTCCCGAGGTGTGGCGACCCATCGACCGCCTGCTGCATCGCTGGGTGCTGACGCACGAGGGGCCGGACATCATTGCCCGTCTTGCCGGCGCACTCAGTGCGGCAACGGGTGAAGGGCATAGCGCACTGACGCGAAGCGACGCGGCGCGATTCGGTGCACCAATGCTCGACGCCGACACGTTGACGGTGCTCGACGGCGATTGGCTGGCACCGCCCGACGCCGACACGCCTTTCGTGCGCGACGGGGAAGAGCGCGTTTATCTGCGTCGCTACTGGGATGCCGAAACCGGCATTGCCACGGCCGTCGCGCAAGCGCTGTCGTCCAGCACGCCGATATTCGCGCAGGGGCTCGACGAGGCCACGCTCAACGCCTTATTCGACGGCCCCGAGACGCCAGAAACCGTGCCGCAGCGGCAGGCCGTTCGGCATTGCCTTGGGGCGCGATTGTTCGTGCTTACCGGCGGACCGGGCACCGGAAAAACCACCACCGTGCGGCGCATGCTGCTCGCGCGTCAGAGGCTGCAGGACACCCCGCTGTCGATCCGCGTCGCGGCACCCACCGGCAAGGCGGCACAGCGTCTTGCCGAATCGCTGCGCGAGGGCGGTGCCTCATCAGTTGGTAGCGAGCTGGGCGTCCCCGTGGCGCTTACCGTGCATCGATTGCTCGACTACCAGCCACGCGAGCAGGCCTACACGCGTCACCGCGACCGGCCCATCGACGCCGATCTCGTTGTCGTCGACGAAGCCTCGATGCTCGATCTCGAAACGCTGCATGCCCTGCTCGACGCACTGCCCGCGCACGCATCGCTCTGGCTGGTGGGCGATGCCGATCAACTCAGTCCGGTCGGTCCGGGGTCAGCTCTGCAGGATCTGGTGCAGGCCTTCGAGGCGCGTCCCGAGTCCCCGCTGGTCCGTTTGCAGCACAGCTTCCGCGCAGAGGCCGTGCTGTCTGCCGTCAATGCTGCGATACGCACCGGCGATAGCGCTGGCCTTGCCGCAGCGATCACCCAGAGCGAGGGCGCGGTGCGCGTGTGCAACACCGACACCCCGTCTGCCGTGCACGTGGCCCTAAACGACTGGGCCGAGGCCCTGCACGCCGATGGCGCCATGCCCGTGCTGTCGCCGAAGGACGACGAGGCCACGCCTGTCGCCGCTGAGGCGCTGCGCGGACTGCGCACGAGACAATGGCTGTGCGCGGTTCGCGAGGGCGCCTACGGCAGCGTCGAGGCCAACCAACGCCTCGATGGCGCCCTGCGTCGCCATGCGGCATCGCAAGCGCAAGGCGAGTGGTATCCGGGGCGGCGCGTGCTCATTACGCGCAACGACCTCGATGCCGGCCTCTTCAACGGCGACGTCGGGCTGTGTCTCGCTGACGCAGACGGGCGCCTCAAAGTCTGGTTCGATGCGACCTCATCCGATGGCGAAGCATCGACACGCTCGCTGCCGCTCGGCGCCCTGCCCGCGTTCGAGCTCGCTTTCGCGCTGACGGTGCACAAAAGCCAGGGCTCGGAATACGGCGAGGTCGCAGTGCTGCTTCCGCCCGACCCGACCCATCGCGTGCTCTCGCGCGAGCTGCTGTACACCGCTGCGTCGCGCGCAAAACGCCAGCTCGTCTTGCATGCCGACGATGCGGTGATCAACGCCTGCCTTGCGCGCCCGGTTCGCCGCAGCGGCGGCCTGCACGTGCGCTTGGCTGTAGCACTCGGTGGCGGCTGATGCCTGCGCTCATTCGCATCATTGCCGCCGTCATCGCCAACGAACGCGGCCACGTGCTGCTGGTGAGAAAGCACGGGTCCACGACCTTCATCCAGCAAGGCGGCAAACCTGAGCCCGAGGAAACGGCGCTGCAGACGCTCGAGCGCGAACTCCACGAAGAACTGGGCGTCACGATCGTCGAGGGCAGCGCCACGCGCTTGGGCGAATTCGAAGCCGATGCCGTCAATGAGCCGGGGCGGCGCGTTCGAGCCGAGACCTTCGCACTGCGCGTCGCAGGCGTCCCGCAGGTCGGCGCAGAGATCGCCGAACTGATCTGGCTCGACATCAACGCGCCGTTTCCTGTCAGCGTGGCGCCGCTGAGTGCGCAGCACATCCTGCCGGCGTGGTCGCGAACTTACTTCGCGATCACGCCACAGGCGATGCGCGCGCCACCGCCACCCAGCGGCATCGGGTGGTCCGAATGATTGTCGCCGCCGGCATGCAGCATCAGCGAACGGCCGGCCACGTCGGACAGACGCAAGCGCGGTGCCAGCACCGGCTGCTTAGCCGCTCCGTCCGCATCGATAAACAGCGGCGGCAGATCACCCAAATGCCCGTCGCCCCAGGGCTCGCCGTGGCGGCCGGTGCCTTCGGGGTCGAGGTGATTGCCCGCACCCAGCGCCGCCACCATCACGCCATCGCGCTCAGCAGCATCGCAGCTCGGGTTCTCGTGCACGTGGAAGCCGTTGAGGCCCGGCTTCAAGCCAGTGAGCGAGGGATAGAAGGCGAGGCCATACGGCGTTTCCACCATGCGGACGGTGCCAATCACTTCGCCGCTGCCGCTGGCGGTGGCAACACGCATTTCGACCGTGCGCTCGGTCGTGATGGCGGCATGGGCAGACACGGCACCGAAGGCCAGCATCAACAGGACGGGGACTTTCATGGGCGATCTCCTTGAACTGAAGCCACAGCCTACCCCGCTAGCGGCACTCGGCGGGTGAGGGGCCGACGCGCTGCAGCGGCACTTCGCCCGTGCGCCCTTGCAGCTCACCGCTGGTGAATCGATACGTCATGCTGCCGCGCCCGCAGTCGTCGAAGCGCAGATCGGCCGAACCAACGGTCCGCGTGGTCACCGCCGCTTGGCCGTTGTCGAAGCGCCCACCCGTGGTTTCAAGAATCGGCACGTCCAACAAAGTGCCCGCACTCGTATCAACGTTCGATTTTTGGAACGTGAACCAGCGGTAGTCGGCCGGGCCGCTGGCCGCAAAGGTGTACCAAGCACCGAAGACGAAACGGTCGACCGGATTGACCTCGAACAGCACGCCCTGACCGGCCGTGGCCGGTTCGTACCACGCGCCGCTGTTGAGGAACGCACGCGGCGCGTTGGCCGCGCGGGCCGTCTCATCGCA
>JBBQIA010000141.1:0-5379 GCA_038324485.1 Lysobacterales bacterium | reverse complement strand
AGGGCCGTCTTGCCGCAGTTGGGGTTGCCCACCAAGGCCGCACGCAGAGGGGTCGCTAAGGACGTGCTGGCCGCCACGTCCATCAGGCGCGAGCCACGGCAATGCGGGCGGCTTCACTGCGCCGCAGCGCGAATCGCGTGCTGCCGACAAACACCAGCAGCGGGTCTCCGCCGAACGGAGCGCGGGTCAGCACTCGGACCGACTCGCCCGCCACGAAGCCCAACTCACGGAGGCGCCGCGCGATCGGGTCGTTGGGCTGCGCATCGGCCACGTCCAGCACCGTCGCGGTATCGCCAGCATTGAGGTCGGAAAGATTCAATCGCCACTCCTGCGAATGGTTCTCATTATACGCCAGAGCAAAGTCCGCCCGCACGCCTCCTCCCGTTAGAATCAAGGGCCGTCCCAGAAACACTCGCTGGGGCGCTATTTCACTTGCGACGGAGCCCGCGTGACCGCCCCCATCGACCTGCAACGACGCGGCAGCGTGGCTTGGCTGTTTCTGGCTCGCCCCGAGGTTCACAACGCCTTCGACGCCGCGCTGATCGCCGCCCTCATTGAAACGCTGGACGCGCTGGCCGCCGATGACGGCGTTCGCGCGCTGGTCTTGAGCGGACACGGCAGCACGTTTTCCGCCGGCGCCGACCTGAACTGGATGCGCGGCATGGCGAAGGCCGGCGAAGCCGAGAACCTGGCGGACTCGCTGCAGTTGGCGCGCCTGATGCGCACGCTGAACTTCTTCCCCAAACCCACCATCGCGCGCGTGAACGGCTCGGCGTACGGCGGCGGCGTCGGGCTCGTGGCTTGCTGCGACATCGCCATTGGCGTTGAGGGCGCGAAGTTCTCGCTCTCGGAAGCCAAGCTGGGGCTGGTACCCGCCGTGATTTCGCCTTATGTCGTGGCCGCCATCGGCGCACGGCAGTCGCGCAAGCTGTTTCAAACCGCAGAGGTTTTTGACGCGACCGAAGCCGCGCGCATCGGCCTGCTGCATCGCTGCGTGACGCCTGCCGATCTGGACGAGGCCATCGACCGCGACCTGCACTGGCTGAACAAGGGCGGCCCCTTGGCGCAGACGGAAGCAAAAACCTTAGCGCTGCAGATGGGCGGGATGCGTCTGGCGGATGCTGAAGTCATCGACGCGCAGAACGCTGCACTCATCGCCCGCTTGCGGGTGTCTGCGGAGGGCCAAGAAGGGCTCGCCGCCTTCCTTGAAAAGCGCGCGCCGCGCTGGGTTCACTCCTGATGTTCTCGACTTTGTTGATCGCCAATCGCGGCGAAATCGCCTGCCGCGTCATTCGCAGTGCGCGGCGCTTGGGCATTCGGACCGTGGCGGTGTATTCCGACGCCGACGCCAACGCCCAGCACGTGCGTCTGGCCGACGAAGCGCACCACATCGGTGGCTCGGCGCCAGGCGACAGCTACCTGCGTGGCGACGTGATCTTGGAGGTCGCGAAGCGTAGCGGCGCGCAGGCCATTCACCCCGGCTACGGCTTTCTCTCAGAAAACGCCGACTTCGCTGATGCGGTAGCGGCCGCTGGGATTGCCTTCGTGGGGCCCTCGGGCACCTCGATGCGCAAGATGGGCAGCAAGGCCGGCGCCAAAGAGTTGATGCAGGCCTGTGGCGTGCCCGTGGTGCCCGGCTACACCGGCGACAACCAAGACCCGGCGCACTTGCAGCGCGAAGCCGACGCCATCGGCTATCCGCTGATGATCAAGGCGGCGCACGGCGGCGGCGGCAAAGGCATGCGCATCGTGCGCGAGTCCACGGATTTTTCGGCGGCCCTAGAGAGCTGCCAGCGCGAAGCAAAAAACGCCTTCGGCCGCGACCGCGTGCTGATCGAGCGCTATTTGGAAAAGCCCCGCCACATCGAGATTCAAGTCTTCGCCGACGCCCACGGCCACACCCTGCACCTCAACGAGCGGGAATGTTCGGCGCAGCGCCGCTATCAAAAGGTGGTCGAAGAAGCGCCCTCGCCCTTCCTCAGCCCGGCCCTGCGCGAAGAAATGGGCGCAGCGGCGGTGCAGGCGGCGCAGGCCATCGACTACGTGAATGCGGGAACGGTGGAGTTCATCGTCGGTCAAGACGGTCGCTTCTACTTCATGGAAATCAATACGCGACTGCAGGTTGAGCATCCCGTTACGGAACTCACCACTGGGCTCGACTTGGTTGAGCTGCAGCTGCGCGTCGCCGCTGGCGAGCCTCTGCCCTTCGCGCAGACCGACGTACGCCAACACGGCCACGCCATCGAAGTGCGGCTTTACGCCGAAGACCCCGCCGCCGGATTTCTGCCGGGCTCGGGACGCCTTGATCGCCTGCGCCTGCCCGAGCCCTCGCGACACGTGCGCGTGGATGGCGGCGTGGTCGAGGGCGACACCGTGACGATTTTCTACGACCCGATGATCGCCAAATTGATCGTCTGGGACGAAGACCGCCCGCGAGCGCTGGCAAGGCTGCGCGAGGCGCTGGCCGACTGCGACATTCGCGGCCCGAAGTCGAACGTGAGTTTTCTTGAAGCGCTGATTCGCCACCCGAGCGTGGTCGACGGCAGCATCGACACCGGCTACCTCGATCGGGCGCTGGATGAAGTGCTGCACCCTGAGTCGCCCCCGCCGTCGGCCCTGCTGGCCGTGGCGGCGGCCACCGTGTTGATGCATGAGGAAGCGCGCGCCCGAGCGCAGGCCGCAAGCAGCAACGACCCGCACTCACCTTGGGCCACCGCCGACGGCTGGCGCCTGGGCCATGGCGGCGCGCGCCGCTTGGTGCTTCAAGGGGCTGGCGAACGCATGGCGCTGAGCGCCCGCGGCCACGACGGCGATTACCACATCACTCTTCCGGGCAGCGACGTCAGCGCAACCCAAAACATCCTCGTCGAAGGCCTGCGGCAGGACGGCGAGCGCATTTCGGCGCGCGTGGACGGCGTTAGCCTGCGCCTGCGCGTCCGCATCGACGCCGAGCGCATCAGCCTTCACGACGGCGACCGTCGCTGGACCCTGCAACGCGTTGGCGCCTACGCCTTTGCCGGCACTCGCAGCGGCGGCGGTGAAGGCCAACTCAAGGCGCCCATGCCCGGCCGCGTGGTGCTGGTGAAGGTAAAGCCCGGCGACACCGTCACCGAAGGCCAAGAATGCGCGGTGATGGAAGCCATGAAGATGGAGCTCAGCCTCAAGGCGCCGCGTGCCGGCATTGTGGCCGAAGTGCGCATCGCGGCCGATGACTTCGTCGAGGCCGATGCCGTGCTGATGGTGATGGAATGAGCGCCGCTGACTTCGTTCGCGTTGTTGAAGTCGGGCCGCGCGACGGCCTACAAAACGAAAAAACCCCGGTCAGCACAGCCGATAAAATTGCGCTCATCGAGCGCTTGGCCGCAACGGGCCTAAGCACCGTCGAGGCCACCGCTTTTGTCAGCCCGAAGTGGGTGCCACAGATGGCCGACGCCGCCGAGGTGTATGCGGGCATCGCTCAAGTCCCGGGCCGGCGCTACCCGGTTTTGGTGCCCAACCTGCAGGGTTACGAGCGAGCGCGGGCTGTGGGCGTCCGCGAAATTGCGATTTTTGGCGCGGCCTCCGAAGCCTTCAGCAAGGCCAACATCAACGCTAGCATTGCCGAGTCCCTCGAGCGCTTCGCCCCGGTGCTGGAAGCCGCCCAGCGCGACGGCGTGGCCGTTCGCGGCTACGTATCGACGGTTCTTGGCTGCCCCTATCAAGGCGAGGTGCCGCTCGCCGACGTGGTGCGCGTGTCCAAAGCGCTGCATGCGATGGGCTGCTATGAAATTTCGCTCGGCGACACCATTGGTGTCGGCACGCCGCGCAAGGCGGTCGCCATGCTGCGCGCGGTCGCGACCGAGGTGCCGATGGCGCAGCTTGCGGTGCATTTTCACGACACCTACGGGCAAGCCGTCGCCAATGTGGCCGCCTGCCTTGAAATCGGGGTGCGCGTGGTGGACGCCGCCGTGTCGGGCACCGGCGGCTGCCCCTATGCGAAGGGCGCCAGCGGCAACGTCGCCAGCGAAGACATCGTTTATCTCCTCGACGGCATGGGGTTTTCCCATGGCGTCGACCTCGACGCCCTGATGGTGACCGGCCGCTGGCTGTCCGCCCTGCTGGGCCGTGAATCCATGTGCAAGGTCACCCGTGCGCACCAGTGAATCCCTCCGCGCCGCCGTCGCCTATGCCGGCCGCCGAAACCATGACGATGCGCTAACAGCGCTAAACCAGCGCGAACTCGCACTGACGCCGGAAGAATCCCTGCTGGTCGGCGAACCGGATTCCGGCCGCCGCTGGGGCTATTCCGGACGCGGCGACGCCGGCTGGGTTCGCGAAGAAGACCTCTCGCGCCTGGAGGACACGCCGCGCTTTACCCTGCGCCCGTCGATGCCTCAAGACGACGCGGCCATCGCCGACATCATTCGCAGCGTTATGCCCGAATTCGGCGCCGACGGTCCGGGCTTCGCCATCCACGATGCCGAAGTGGCGGCGATGCATTCGGCCTACGCGCGTCCCGGTGCGGCCTACTTCGTCATCGAGCGCGATGGCGAGGTGCTGGGCGGCGGCGGCATTGCCGCGCTGGACGGCGAGCCCGGCGTCTGCGAACTGCGAAAGATGTATTCCCGCCCTGCCCTCCGCGGCCTTGGCGCGGGCACCGCCCTGATGGGCCGCTGCCTACACGCTGCCCGCTGGCTGGGCTATGCGCAGTGCTATCTCGAAACGCTGACCGGGATGGACGCCGCGCAGGCCCTTTATGAGCGCGCGGGCTTTCACCAAATTGACGCCCCACTCGGGGCCACCGGCCACTTCGGCTGCAATCGCTTTTACCTGCGAGCGCTTTGAATCATCCGGCGCGCGGCACCCGCGATTCAATAAAGAAGCTGGTGCGCTTGCGCGGCTGCAGATAATCCATCGCGGCACGAGGCAACTGCATCGGCTTGATGACGCGCTGAATCGAGAGCGCCGGATGGTCGGCCAAGGCCACTACCAAAGCTTCGTCGACCGGCACCTTGGGGTCGTGAATGATGACCTTGGGCTTCATCGCGTTAGCCGGATCCACCGCCACCGACAGCGCAAAGCGACCATCGGACAAGTGCAGCACCGAGCCCGGCGGATAAATGCCCATCATCCGCACGAAGGCATTGAGGGCGGCCGGGTCGAATTTTTCTTTGCTCTTGCGATACACGCCGGCGATAGCGTCGTGCGGCGTGAGCGCGTGGATGGGGTTCGGCGGATTGCACAGATTGTCGTAGTGGTTCACCAGCGCCACCACTCGCGCCGCTGGATGGATGGCCTCGCCCTTCAAGCCGTGTGGATAGCCGCTGCCGTCGCTGGCCTCGTGATGCTGCGTAGCGATGGCCTGCGCAGCGTCGGCCAAGGCCATGCGCTCGGCCAGCT
>JBBQIA010000140.1:0-5440 GCA_038324485.1 Lysobacterales bacterium | reverse complement strand
GATCGGTCGAGAAGCGCCGATCCTAGCAATGACGCGCGCCGGCCCCTAGAGGCCGAGGCCTTTTCGTCCGATTTACGTCGCGCCCAGCGCCGTGCGAACGTCGAAGAGCTCGGGGAAAAACGTCAATTCGAGGGCCTGCTTCAAAAAGCCCACGCCCGAACTGCCGCCGGTGCCGCGCTTGTAGCCGATGATTCGCTCGACGGTTTTCATGTGGCGAAAGCGCCAAAGCTGGAAGTTCACCTCCAGATCGACCAGCGACTCGCACAGGTGGTAGGCGTCCCAGTGCGCCTCGCTGTCTTCGTAAATGCGCACCAGCACGGGAATCAGGTCGCTGCGCCGCGCATGCGCCTGACGGACGTCGCGGGTCAGCAGATCGGCAGGCACCGCATGGCCGGCACGCGCTAAAAAGCGCAGCACTTCGTCGTAGAGGCTGGGCGCCTCAAAAATCGCGGCCAGCGCGGCGTGCTCGGCGGGCTCGTGCGCGAACACGGCCAGCATGTCGGCGTTCTTGTTGCCGAGCAGAAACTCGATCATCCGATACTGCAGCGACTGGAAACCCGACGACGGCCCGAGGTGCGGGCGAAAGCCGGCGTACTCGTTCGGTGTGAGGGTTTCCAGAACGCTCCACTGCTCGGTCAGCTGGTGCTGCACGTGTTTGATGCGCGACATCATCTTCAGGGCCCGATCGACGCGGCCTTCGCGCAGGCACGCAATCGCGGCGGTGAGCTCGGCGATCAGCAGCTTCATCCACAGCTCGGAGGTCTGGTGCTGGACGATGAACAGCAGTTCGTCGTGATTGTCCGGCGCGCTGCGCGGGTGCTGCGCGGACAGCAGCTGGTCTAGGCCGAGGTAGCCGGCATAGCTCAGGCGGTCGCGAAGATCGGTGGTGATGCCCGCTTCGAGGGGGCGAATGGTGTCGGACATGGGATCGGCACAGGGGAAACCGGGCCAGTCTAGGCTGTTGCCGTGCTATCCCCTCCTGACCATCAGAAAAAGCCGGCCGATCACGTCAACAAATGGTCATCTCCGGCCGTAGACTCGACCTACCCCGGCACCCGCCGACGCCCCCCCACACTCCGACAGGATTCTCCCCGATGCGGCTTCTTCGCCTTCGTCCATTGGCTGCGCTGTGCGCTGCCGCCCTCGCCTTGTCCAGCCCACTGGGCGCGCAGGTGGTGATCAGTCAGGTTTACGGCGGAGGCGGCAACAGCGGCGCGCCGCTGCGCAACGACTTCATTGAGCTCTTCAATGCGGGCAGCAGCCCGGTCGATCTTTCGGCCTACTCGGTGCAGTACGCCAGCAGCACCGGCAGCAGCTGGCAGCGCACAAATTTGATCGGCACCCTGAATCCGGGGCAGTTCTATTTGGTGCAGCAGGGTGCGGGCAGCAACACCGCGGCCGCCGCGCTGCCGACGCCGGATGCCACCGGTTCGATCGCCATGTCGGGCACGGCAGGCAAAGTGGCCTTGGTGAGTTCGCAGGCCGCGCTTTCGGGCACCTGCCCGGGCGGCGCGGAAGGCGTTCTGGACTTCGTGGGCTTTGGCAGCGCGAACTGCTCGGAAACCGCGCCGACGCCGGGCCTGTCCAACACCACCGCCGCGCTGCGTAAGGCCAGCGGCTGCACCGACACCGGCAACAACGGCGCCGATTTTGACGTGGCTACCCCAACGCCGCGCAACACCACCGTGGATGCCGCGGCCTGCGGCGGCCCGACGACACCCATTCTGAGCATTGCCGACGCGTCGATTGAAGAAGGCGACGGCACCGGCAGCACGCTGCGCTTCACCATCAGCTTGAGCGCGCCGGCTGGCGCAGGTGGCGTCGGCTTTGATCTCGTCACCGTCGATGGCACGGCGCTGGCCGGCGTGGACTACACCGCCGCTTCCGCCACCGACCTGCGCATCTCTGAGGGCGAGCGCAGCGCGTTCTTCGAGGTGGCGCTGATCGGCGACACGGTGGCGGAGCCCGACGAAACCTTCTTCGTGCGCCTGAGCAATGTCGTCGGCGCCGATGCCGGCGACGTGGAAGCCCTAGGCACCATTCGTAACGATGATTTCGTGATCGTGCCAATCAACGCCATTCAAGGCAGCGGGTCGACCTCGCCCTTGGAGGGCCAAGTGGCCGTGACCGAGGGCATCATTACGGCGCGTCGCAGCAACGGCTTCTTCGTGCAGACCGTCGATGGCGAGGACGACGGCAACGCGGCCACGTCCGAAGGCCTTTTCGTGTTCACCGGCAGCACGCCGTTTCCGGCCGTAGACGTGGGCAACCGCGTGCGCGTTTTGGGACGCGTGGTCGAGTTCACCCCATCGACCAATTTGAATCAGAAGTCCATCACCCAACTCAGCGGCGGCGGTGGCGTGAGCGTGCAGGTGATCCTGCGTGCCCAAGCCCAAGCCCTGCCCGCGGTGGTGGCCATCGACCCCACCGACGCGCAGCCGGGCGGCGCGCTGGAAGCCTTGGAGCGTTTGGAAGGCATGCGCGTCAGCACGGGTGCGCTAACGACGGTCGCAGCCTCGGGGGCGTTCTTGAGCGAACCCAATGCCGCGGTCACCGGAACCGACGGCGTGTTTTACGCCGTGCTGCGGGGCGTGCCGCGGCCTTTCCGCGAGCCTGGCATTGCGGTGAATGACGTGATCGCCACGACCGCGCCGGCCGGCGTGCCACGCTTCGACACGAATCCCGAGCGCATCCGCATCGATAGCGATGCGCAATTGGGAGCCGCCCGCGTCGCGGCCGACGCTGGCATCGCCCTTCCCGCGCTTAGCGGCGTGTTGGACTACTTCAACGGCGCCTATACCCTGCTGCCGGATCCGGGCCAGCTCGTTGGCGACGCCACCGGCCTGCTGCCGGGCGGCCCCGAGCCCAAGGCCGTCGCCGATGCCTCGGCCGACGCCATCAGCATCGCCAGCTTCAACCTGCTGCGATTCTTCGACGACACCAACGACCCGGCAGTTGGCGAGCCCGTGCTCACCACTGCCGCGTTTGAAGGCCGCCTGCTCGACACCAGCGAAGCCATTTGTCGCTACCTGAAGACGCCAGACCTTCTCGGCGTGGTCGAGGTGGAAAACCTCGTCACCCTTCAGCGCCTCGCCGATGCGGTGAACCAAAACCTTTCCGGCGCCTGCGCCAGAAACCCGCAATACGTGGCCTATTTGCTGGACGGTAACGACGCCGGCGGCATCGACGTCGGCATGCTGGTCAGCACGGCGGAAGTGCGTCCCGGCACCCCGCGCGTGGTGGTGGGCGACGTCGAACAGATTGGTCTTGAGGCCCGCTTCAATAATCCGAACGGCAGCTCGGAGCTTCTGAACGACCGCCCGAGTTTGGTGGTCGAAGCCACCGTCGCCTCAGCCAACGGCAACGCGGTGCCGCTAACGGTGGTGGTGAATCACCTGCGCTCGCTGATCGGCGTCAATGATCCGGGCGCCGGTTCGGCAGGCTGGGCCACCACCGGCCAGCGCGTACGGGCAAAGCGCTTGGCGCAGGCCGTGGGCGTCGCCGATTGGATTGAAGCGCGCCAGCAGTCGGCACCCGCCGAACGCCTGATCTTGCTGGGTGACTTCAATGCCTTCGAATTCAGCGACGGTTTGGCCGACATCATGGGTGTCATCACCGGGCGCGAAGCCGCACCCGGCACTGTGCTGGACTTCGCCGACAGCCCCATCGCTCGCCCGCTCACCAACCTGAGCACGGTGATCCCCGCGAATGAGCGCTACTCCTTCAGCTTCGACGGCAATGCGCAGTCGCTCGACCACGCTCTGGTCAACGAAGCCGTTCTGAACGGCGCGCTGTCGGTGCAGACGGCGCACGCGGCCATCAATGCCGACTTCTCGGAAACCCGCTTCGGCCAGTCGGCCGTGCGCACTTCGGACCACGACCCGGTGGTCGTGCGCTTGGTGGAGGGTGCCTTCCGCACCGCGGATGTGGGCGTATCGATTGAAGCCGCGGCAATCGCCGCGAGCGGCAGTGCCATCCCGGCGCGAGTGGTGGTGACGAATCGCGGGCCGGATGCGGTCGCGCTGGCGCGAGTGCGCCTCAGCATCGACCGCACGGTGACCGGCGCGATCCTTTCGGCATCGGCAGGCTGGTCCTGTTCGGCCTTCCAAGTGGCCGGCAGCGGCAGCGAAGCGCTGTGCACCGTGCGCGAGCTGGTCAACGGCACGACCTCGACCTTCGATCTGCAAGTGCCGACAGCGGGCTTGGGCGAAGTGGCGTCCGTTTCGCTCTCGGCGCAAGCCGAGGCGCAGAGTGCCGACCCGCAGCTGAGCAACAACGCGGCGTCGACGTCGATCGCGCTGGCGGCACCCGCCGACCTAAGCCTGAAGGTGCTCAGCACGGGGTCGGGCGGCCGCAAGGGAACGCCGGTCACCGCCTTCGCCCTCTTCAGCGCGAATCGCGGGCCGGCCACCGCCCGCGAGGTGCGCATCTCGATGGCCTTCCGCGCGCCCCCGCAGCTGCTGCAGCGGGTGCTAGCCATCGGCTGGGACTGCGACCGCAGCCCGCTGCCCAACGGCGAGCAGGGCGTGGCGATCGACTGCCGACTGCTATTCCCGGCGCGCAACACCCTGCTGCCGCCAATCATCGTGCAGGCCGTCGCGCAGGGCATTTCGGCACCGACCCGCGTGCAGCTTGATGCCCGCATTGACGCCGGTACGCCGGACCTGCTGCAAAGCAACAACAGCGACAGCGCCCAAGGCACCGTTACACCCTTCGGTCGCTGATCCCGCTTGCCCATCGCCCCGGTGGCCTGCTATCAAGCAGGTCACTGCGGCGGGAGTCCATCAAATGCGCACGGCAGCAAGCTTCGAGATCGAATACGTCCAGTATCTGGGCGAAGACGGGCGCCTGCTGCGCGAGGACTTGCCCGAATTCGCGCGCGACCCGAAAGCCTTGGTCGCGCTGTTCAAGCAAATGCTGCTGGTGCGCTCCTTCGACAGCAAGGCTGTTGCGCTGCAGCGCACCGGCAAGCTGGGCACCTATGCCAGCTGCCTCGGCCACGAGGCGACGCATATCGGAATTGGCAGCGCGATGCTGCCTGAAGACGTCTTGGCGCCCAGCTATCGCGAGTACGGCGCGCAGTTTGTTCGCGGCGTGAAGCCGCGCGAAGTGCTGCTGTACTGGGGCGGCGACGAACGCGGCAGCAATTTTTCCGGGCCCGCTCACGACTACCCGTGGTGCGTACCGATTGGCACGCAGTGCCTGCACGCCGCCGGCGCGGCGCTGGCCTTCAAGCTGCGCAAGGAAGCCCGCGTGGCCGTGGCCACCGTCGGCGACGGCGGCAGTTCAAAAACCGACACCTACGCGGCCATCAATTGGGCGGGGGACTAATGGCTGAACTTTGTGCTGTGCATCTTCAACTACTAATTGGTCATCTCGGTGCCGCGCAAAGAGCAAACCGGCTCTCCGACCATATAGCTAAATTTCTTGGCTGGCGGCT
>JBBQIA010000139.1:0-5507 GCA_038324485.1 Lysobacterales bacterium | reverse complement strand
GGCTTGGGCCGCTACGAAAGCAAGCTGGGCGACGTGGCGCGCCTGCAGTCGCTGGGTCTGCCGCCGCCGCCTTGGTTGGTATCCGGAGAAGCCGCATGAGCCTGAAGACCGAGGTCGCGATTATTGGTGCGGGCACGGCCGGCATGGTGGCCTATCGCGCCGCGCTGGATCACACGCCGAACGTGCTGCTGATCGATCCGGGCCCGTACGGCACCACCTGTGCGCGCGTGGGCTGCATGCCGAGCAAGCTGCTGATCGCCGCCGCCGACGCCGCGCATCACGTTCGCGAGGCGGCCGGTTTCGGCATCGACGCGCGCATTGATCGCATCGACGGCGTGGCGGTGATGGACCGCGTGCGCCGCGAGCGCGATCGCTTTGTGGGTGGCGTGATCAGCGCCGTGGAGCGCTGGCCCGAGGCGCATCGTCTTCCGCATCGCGCGCGTTTTATCGACGCGAAAACGCTGCGCTTGGACGATGGCCGCAGCTTGCACGCCGAGCGCATCGTCATTGCCACCGGCTCGCGGCCGCGCATTCCCGAGGGCTGGCGCGAGGCCTTGGGCGACCGTCTGTGGCTGAACGACGACGTGTTCGACTGGACCGACCTGCCGGAATCGGTGGCCGTCGTCGGCGCGGGCGTGATCGGGCTGGAGCTGGGCCAAGCCCTGCACCGCTTGGGCGTGCGGGTGCGCGTGTTCGGGCGCGGCAAAACGCCCGGTGGCCTGACCGACCCGAAGGTGGCCGAGCACGCCGCGCGCGTGCTGGCCGAGTCGATGCCGCTGGCCTTGGGCAGCCGTATTGATGAGGTCCGTCGCGAGGGCGACGGCGTTCGCGTGGCTTGGCACGACGCCGACGGCCTTGCGCACATCGAGCACTTCGCCGGACTGATCGCCGCGGTGGGTCGCGTTGCGAACGTTGATGGGCTGGGCCTCGAAAACACCGACCTGCCACTCGACGAGCGCGGCGTGCCGCAGCACGATCCGCACACCGGCCGCGTCGGTCACAGCACCGTGTTTATCGCCGGTGACGCCGCGGCGCGACACATGATTCTTCACGAAGCGGCCGACGACGGGCACATCGCCGGCGACAACGCCGGACGCTATCCCGACGTGCGCGCGCATCCGCGGCGTGCGGCTCTTGGCGTGGTCTTTGTCGACCCGCAGATGATGATTGCGGGCCGCAGCCATGCGGCGCTGACGGAAGCCGGCATTGATTTTCTCTGCGCCGAACTGGACTTCGCCGACCAAGGCCGCAGCCGCGTGATGCGGCGCAATCAGGGCTTGATTCGCGTCTATGGCGAACGCGGCAGCGACCTGTTCTTGGGCGCCGAGATGATCGGCCCGAGCGCCGAGCACCTTGGCCATTTGCTGGCCTGGGCGGTGCAGGCCCAACGCACGGTGCAGCAGCTGATTGATTCGCCCTTCTATCACCCGGTGGTGGAAGAAGGCCTGCGCAGCGCGCTGCGACTGCTGCAGCGCGACCTTGGCATGGGGCCGGAACCCGATTGCGTGGACTGCGGGCCGGGCGTCTAAACGCCGTCGCGCTTGGGCTTAGCCCGGCGGCAGCGGCAGCCAGTGCAGGCTGAACTGCTGCGCGGGGTCGCACCAGACTGGGCCACGGGCGAAGCCCGCCGCATCGGCCAGCGCGCGGAAGCTCGCCACCGTGTACTTGTGCGAGCTTTCGGTGTGCAGGCTTTCGCCCGCAGCAAACTCGAACTCGCGGCCGCCCAAGCGAACGGTTTGCCGCGTGCGGCTGACCAAGTGCATTTCGATGCGCTGTAAGTCCACGCGATAGGGCGCGTAGTGGTCGAAGGCATCGGGGTCGAAGTCGGTGCCCAACTCGCGATTGGCGCGCACTAAGACGTTTCGATTGAAGGCCGCAGTCACGCCTTCGGCATCGTTGTAAGCGGCGTGCAGCAGCGCCGGGTCTTTGACCAAGTCGACGCCAATCAAAAGCCCCGCCGCCACGCCACGGTCGGCGCGCAAGGCGGTGGCCACGCGACGCAAAAACGCGAGGGCCTCGTCGGGAGTGAAATTGCCAATCGATGAGCCCGGGAAGAAACCAGCGCGAACGCGGGCATCAGCCGGCACCGGCGGCAGTCGCAGCGGCGCGGTTAAATCCGCCACCAGCGGCTGTACGTCCAGAGCGGGCCAGTCGTGTTTCAAGGTGTCGACCGCCGCAAGCAGGTGCTCGGCCGAGATGTCGATCGGCACGAAGCGACGCACGTCCAAGCCGCCTTCAAGCAGCAGTCGCACCTTGTCCAAGGCCCCGGCGCCGAATTCGACGAGGTCGATGTTCGGGCCCAGTGTGGCGGCGATCTCGCCGGCCTGCGCTCGCAGCATCGCCGTCTCGGTGCGCGTGGGGTAGTACTCCGGCAGGGTGCAGATGCGCTCGAACAGCGCCGATCCCGCCGCGTCGTAGAGCCACTTCGGAGACAGCGTTTTCGGCTGCCCTTCGAGTGCGCGGGTGAGGGCCTCGGCGAACGCCGCATTGGCGCCATCGCCGTCATTGGCGGAGCGCGAGGGTCGCTGTAGGGAATTCATTCGATGTCCTTCGCCAAGCGCAGTCCGCTGAACTGCCAGCGCGTCGGTGGCGGAAAAAAATTGCGGTAGCCCGGCCGCACGTGGCCCGGCGGCGTAGCCGCACTGCCGCCGCGCAGCACGTGTTGACCGACCATGAACTTGCCGTTGTATTCCGAGGCCATGCCCGGCGTCGGGCGAAATCCGGGGTAGGGCAAATAGGCCGATCCGGTCCACTCCCAAACCTCGCCCACGCCCTGCAAAACGCCAGCCCGGCAGGCCGCTTCCCACTCGGCCTCCAGCGGCAGTCGCGCGCCGGCCCAAGCGGCATAGGCCGCGGCCTCGTAGTAGCCGATGTGACAGACCGGCTCGTCGGGATGAATGGCGCGCTCGCCGAACAGGGTGAAGTGACGGTCGGATTCGGCGGTGTCGCGATACAGCGGCGCCACGATGTCGCCGCGCGTTACTCGTTCCCAGCCATCGGACAGCCAGAACTCGGCGCGTCGATAGCCGCCGTCCGCCACGAACTCCGCGAAGTCGCCCGCCGTCACCGGCCGCGTGGCGATGGCGTGCGGGGCCAGCAGCACGGGATGAACCGGTCCTTCGTTATCAAAGCGAAACGCCGGCCCCGCGCTGCCAATGTCGACCACGCCCGCCGGGCGCTCGACCCAGCGCGTCGGCCCGGAACCCACCGGGGCCGGATGCAGGCGCGGCAGGCCGGCGCCTTCCAGCGCCTCATCGACATAGATCGGGCGCAGCGGATTCGCCGCCAGCAGATGCTTGATGTCGGTGAGCAGCAGCTCTTGGTGCTGCATTTCGTGGTGCAGGCCCAGCTCGAACATCGGCGCTACGGCGGCCCAGGCCTCGGCGCTCATGCCAGCCAGCCACTCGCCGATGGCGGCATCCACCGCCTGCCGATAGCGCGCCACGGCAGCGATGCCCGGCCGCGTCAGCAGGCCGCGCTGCGGTCGTGCATGACGCGGACCCAAGGCCTCGTAATACGAGTTGAAGAGGAAACCGAACTCGGGGTTGTGAACGCGATACCCCGTGCAGTGCGGCATCAGCAGCACGGTCTCGAAAAACCAGGTCGTGTGCGCGCGGTGCCATTTCGTTGGGCTGGCGTCGGCCATGCTTTGCACGGTCTGGTCAGCTTCGGAAAGCGGCGCGGCCAAGACTTCGGTGGCGTCGCGCACCACGCGGTAGCGACGCAAGGCGTCACCGTGGGAGAGCGGCGACGCGAACGTCGCCGTCGCTGGCAGAGGCAGCGTGTCGGACAGCATTCGTCGTTGGGCGTTCGGCAAGACAGGGGACGTGCATGGTGGCCGCTGGGGGCGGCTGCGTCAAAGAAGGCGGCTTGCTAGGCTCGCGGGATTGTTCACGACCGTTCTGGGATGTCTTCATGGCGCAAATCACGCCGATGTTCGCGGTGCCCTTCGCATTTGCCAAACACCCCGCTCCAGAGGGCCTCAACGCGGCGCTGAAGGCGCTGTTTTTAGCGCGCGAGGCTGAGGGCCCGAAGCATGCCAATCCCACGCCACTCGTCGGTCGCAACGAGGCTTTGTTCGAAAGCCGCTTCGATTTATTTGAATGGCCCGAAGCACCCGTACAAGCCCTGCGTGAATGGTGCTGGCAGCACCTCTACGGCGTCGTCGGCGATTTGAACGGCTACGACACGGAAACGCGGATGCGGCTTGATATCGGCAACGACTGCTGGTTTCACGTCACCCGACGAAATGGCTTTTTCAGCCTGCACAATCATCCGATGGCGACGTGGTCGGGGGTGTATTGCGTTGATCCCGGGGAGGACGACGGCAGCTCGTCCGGAAGCGGGCAATTGAGCTTCATCCACCCCAATGCCATGTCGACCATGTTCATGGATCGCAGCATCAGCAATTTGCGTTCGCCCTACGCTTACGGGCCGCGAAGCTTCGCCCTGGAGCCCGGCCAGCTGGTGCTGTTCCCGTCTTGGCTGCTTCACGAGGTGAAGCCCTTCATCGGCAACGGCACGCGCATCACGGTGGCCTTCAACTGCTGGTTTCGCATGCGCGACCCCCATCTGGTGCCGCCGGGAAGCCCAGCGAGCTAGCGCCACCGGTTACGAAGCCGATGCCCGGAGCGGGGATCCGGATCGGGGACATGGCGTGCACGGCCTCTCAACCCGGCCACGCTATAATTCCGAGTCTTTGCTCCACGCCCCTGAGGCCTGTCCCGCATGTCTGCTGTCCTGCCGCCCGCCACGGATCGCTCCGCCGCGAGTCTCGCCATCGTTGATGGCGACTACACCCTCGACCACAAGTACACGCGCGCCGAGGGCCGCATCTACCTGTCCGGCATCCAAGCGCTGGTTCGCCTGCCGCTGATGCAGCAGGCGCGCGACCGCGCCGCAGAGTTGAACACCGCCGGATTCATTTCCGGATATCGCGGCTCGCCCTTGGGCGGCGTCGACCTTGAACTGTGGAAAGCGCGCAAGCATTTGTCGGCGTCCGGCATTCAGTTCCAGCCGGCCATCAACGAAGACATGGGCGCCACCATGGTCTGGGGCAGCCAGCAGACCAATCTGTGGCCGGGCGCCAAGTACGACGGCGTCTTCGGCATGTGGTACGGCAAGGGCCCCGGCGTCGACCGCTCAGGCGACGTGTTCAAGCACGGCAACGCCGCCGGCACGAACAAGAATGGCGGCGTGCTGGTGCTGGCCGGCGACGACCACGCCTGCCGCAGCTCGACGCTGCCGCACGGCTCGGAAGGCGAATTCGTCAGCGCGATGATGCCGATCCTTAATCCGGCCGGCGTGCAAGACATCCTCGACATGGGCCTGCTGGGCTGGGCCATGAGCCGCTACACCGGACGCTGGGTTGGCTTTAAAACCATCGCCGAAACGGTGGAGTCCTCGGCCTCGGTCAACGTCAATCCGCACCAGCTCGACATCGTCATCCCGACCGACCTTGAGCTGCCTGAGGGCGGCTTGAACATCCGCTGGCCCGACCCGCCGCT
>JBBQIA010000138.1:0-5509 GCA_038324485.1 Lysobacterales bacterium | reverse complement strand
TGATTGGCGTGCCCGACAACACCACGCATTGGTTCGACATGGGGCCGGAGCCGCACTTCATCGCCATTCGCTTGTTCACCAATGTCGAGGGCTGGGTGGCGAACTTCACCGGCAGCGACATTGCTCAGACGTTCCCGCGCTACGAGCGTGGGCAAGCCCTGCCTGCATAAGCCGCTTCGCCAACGTCCTCGGAACCACACATGACCACGACCCCCACCGTCATCCTCACGGACATCGAAGGAACGACCAGCAGCATCGCCTTCGTCAAAGACGTGCTGTTTCCCTACGCGCGCGCCGCGCTGCCGGGCTTCGTTGAAGCGCGCCGCCATGAGCCGGAGATTCGCCGCTGGCTGGACGCCGTGGCCTTGGAAATCGACGCCGCGCACCACGACTCGCGGGATGACGCGGCGGTGGAGCAGCTGCTGGCGTGGATTGACGAAGACCGCAAACACACGGCACTCAAAGCCATTCAAGGCGAGCTGTGGGCAGAGGGCTATGCGCTCGGCGAGTACCGGGCACACGTCTACCCCGATGCGGCGGATGCACTCGAGCGCTGGAAGAATCACGGTCACGCGCTGTACGTGTACTCATCAGGCTCAGTGCCGGCGCAAAAGCTCTTCTTCGGCCACAGCGATGCCGGCGACATGAGGCCCTTGTTCTCCGGCTATTTCGATACCGAGATCGGCGGCAAGCGCGACGCGGCAAGCTATCGCCACATCGCCGCCGACATTGGCGTGGCGCCCTCGCACATCGTGTTTTTATCCGACGTGGTCGAGGAGCTGGACGCGGCTCGCGACGCCGGCCTGCGCACCGTGCTGGTCGATCGCCGCGAGGACTATCCCGAAGCCCGCACCGCGCAGGCCAACGGCCATACGCGGGTTGAGCGTTTCGACGCCATTCGCCCTTAAGCCTTAAGCGCCGGGTAGTCGGTGTAGCCGGCTGCGCCCGGGCTGTAGAGCTTGGCGTAGTCGACCTCGGCCAGCGGCGCGTTGGCTGCCAAACGCTCGACCAAGTCGGGATTAGCGATGAAAGGGCGGCCGAAGACGATGGCATCGGCTCGCCCGGACGCGATGGCTTCAGCGGCGGCCACGGCGTCGAAGCCGCCGTTCAAAAACAGCGCGCCGCGGAAGTGCCGACGTGCGGCAGCCGCGATGGCCTGCTCTTCGGGCTTGGCATGATCGTCATGGCGCATTTCCAGAAAGCCAATGCCGCGTGCATCCAGCGCAGCCGCGACGTACTCCACCAATTCAATCGGCTGGCTGTCGCTGATGTCATTGAAAGGCACCAGCGGCGAAATTCGCACCGACACGCGCTCCGGCCCCACTTCTGCGCTCACCGCATCGACGATGTCGAGCAGCAGGCGAGCACGGTTCGGCAAAGTGCCGCCGTAGTCGTCGGTGCGGTCGTTCACGCTGTCGCGCAGAAACTGGTCGATCAAATAACCGTGCGCACCGTGCACCTGTACGCCGTCGAATCCAGCACGCATGGCGCGCTTCGCGGCCTCAACGAACTGGTCGACGATGCCGGAGATCTCGCCAGACTCCAGACGACGCGGTACCTCGTAGGGCTTCGGGCCTTCCGGGGTGTGGATGGTGTCGTTGCGAATCGCCTTGTCGCTGCTGGACACCGGCTGACGGCCGGCGTCGAGCAGGGAATGGCCGGCGCGACCGGGATGCCACAGCTGCAAGATGATGCGTCCACCCTTCGCATGCACGGCCGCGGTCACCGCGGTCCATCCGGCCACGCAGGCCTCGTCAAAGATGCCGGGCTCGCCGGTGAAGGCGCTGGCCTCTGCCGAGACCATGGTGGCTTCGGCGATCAGCAGGCCGGCGCTGGCGCGCTGTGCGTAGTACTCGGCCATCAAGGCATTCGGCACGTGGCTGCGCCCGGCGCGAGCGCGCGTGAGCGGTGCCATGACGATGCGATTGGGTAGGACGAGTGCGCCCGCCGTAACGGCGGTAAAGAGAGGGCTCATGGGGATTCCGATCAGCGTGGCAATTCACCGATGTTGGGGCGTTGACACGCTAGGGCAAGGCGTCGATCAAACGATAGCGAGCCGTTTGCCGGAGCTCACCACGCCAGCGATCGAAGACGCGCACTTCGACGACGTGCTCGCCCACCGCGCCATCGGTTGGCAAGGCGCCACGCCAAAGGTGTGAGGAGACCGCCGCTTCGGGCGCGCGATCAAAGGCACGCAGAGCCTCGCCTCGATCATCATCAGCGTTGATCCCGAGCAGCGCTGGGTCGGCACGATCCACGCGGCGCATCGGCCGCCATTCGCCGCCGCCAACGCGAAACTCGACGCGACTCTCAGCGTCGCCCATCCACACGTTCGCGTAGACGCCCACGCCCGGCCACGCACCGCGACGCAGCACGCGAGGCAAGTGAAGCCCGAACGGCGGGTCTTCCGCCGCACCCGCCACATGCCAGCGCAGGGCATAAGCACCCCCTTGGCGCACGCTCAGGGTCGCGAATCCGTTGGGCGTGCCGTCGGCCATGCGCGTGTCGGGAATGCCGCGCGCGTCTTTCAAGCCACTCCAGAACCCGCCGCACGTCGCGCCGACGTTGAACTCATGCAGCGGCTCGGCGCCATGAAAACCGGCAGCTACGCCGTGCCAGCGATGCTGCTGAACATGCGTATGGCTTGTCAGTAACAGGGTATTTCGACGCGTCGCCAGCAGCGCAAACAAACGCTGCCGATCAGCATCGCGAAACGAATCCGCCGCCGAATCAGGGTCGGTATCGAAGAGAGGGATGTGCATAGCCAGCACCAGCAGTACGTCCTCGGACACCGTCGGCAGATAGTCGGCCAAGAACGCGAACTGTGCCTCGCGAAGTCCGCCCACGTAAGCCGCCAGTGCGCCGGAACCGGCCTGGTGAATCACGTTATCGAGCACCACCACCGCAAGGCCAGGCTCCTCCCAAGCAAAGGTGTCGGGGCCGAAAACGCGCGAAAAGCTGGCGAGCGAATCTTCATCGCGGGTCGCATCGTGATTGCGGTCGTGATTGCCGCTTACCGTCAGCCATGGCGTTTTCATCGCAGCCGTCGCCCGCGCCATAGCCGGCAGCAGGGCCAGGTTGGAATGCACGATGTCGCCCAGAGAGAGGCCCACGCGAGCACGCGGAAGCCGCTGCTCATCGGCGACGATGTCGCGTTCGAAGTAGCCCAGATCCGTCATCGACTTAGGCTGCGGATCGCCGAAGACGCGAACGTCATAGGGCAGCGCCGTGGGACGCTCCGACAGCGCAATGTCCCAGCGACGCGCACCTTCAGGGCGCCAGAAGTCGGGCAATCCATCTTCGCGAAGGGGAACAGCAAAGCCTGCCGGCTGCACCACGAAGATCGGCCCCGATGCCTGCTCTGAAGCGGGCAGACTCAAGCGACCATCATTACCACTGCGCGCACGGCGATACGCATCGGATACCCAGACGCCAGCCAGCGGCCGGTCCGTCGCGTCGAATTTGCCGTTGCCATTGAGGTCTGCAAATACGCGTGCGTTTAGCTCCGGCGATCGGTGATCCACCGCACCGGGAACAGCCAAGGCCTTTCCGATACCGCAGGCCAGAAGCAGGGTCACGAAGAAAAAACGGCCGTGCCGAGTCATCAGGCTAAGACTCGAGAGGCTGCGGCGATCGGCCGGCCATGCGGCGCAGGGCATCCCAACTCCGCCCCTTGGCCATCGAGACAGCGTGATCGGGGCGAATCGGTGCGGGCTGGCCGCCCACGACACCGAGGACGCGGCGCAGCCGTCGGTTGAAATTCAAAGCGCTGGTCAAGGTGCGCGTTTCCGGCGTGCGAAAGATCACGGACATCGAAATGGACACATCGTCAGGGCCATTTTTTACGTGATGCCCGGAAACAAAAGGTATGTGCAAAGCCTCGCCCGGTTCAAAAGTAAAACGTGTCCCGCGCGCATCGAGTTCCGGCGACCAGTGCGGACGCCCCGCCTCGTGCGTGACATAGCGTTCGGTATCCAAATCGGACACCACCGCCGGGTCCCAAGGCGGAAACACGGTGACTGTCTTCGTGCCACGAAACTGCAGCAAAAAAGTGGAGTAGCGATCGATGTGAAACGGCGTGACGGCGTTCGGCGATGCGATAAACAGATACAGCTTCGCGTCGCTGATGTCGCCGCGCTGCCCCACTGCGCGCAGATGCGCACCCATTTCCTCGCAGAGCTGTTCGTGCAGGGCTTGAAACGCAGCATGCCGCTCGGGACGACGCACCATGATGTAGGCCTGCGTGTCGCGCAGATTCGAAACGGCGTCGGCGAGACGCTGAGTCGGCCGATGGTCGATGTGTGCCGTATCGAGGTTATCGTCCACCGCTGACTGGCCGTTCGAATGAAACACGTCTTCGCTGGGCAGGCTCGGCAGAACGTCCGCAAGCGTCTCCAAGGTGAGCGCGGGATGCCCCATCAGGCCGTGACGGCTGACATAAGGCTTCCGATCCAGCGCCTCGGGGCGCAGCCCTTCAAGAAATCCGTTCATGCGCGGGACGCCTAGTCGGTGTTAACGCAAGGAGCCTAGGGCCGGGCCTTGATTGGGGCAAGCCAGCCGCCCCCCCCCCTTAAACCGGAACACGCACCTTTGCCGCATGGCGTTTTTCGAGGATCCGCTCCACGTCGGCCAAGCTAAGACCGCGCGCGCGCAGCGCCACAAGTGCGTGGAAGAACAGGTCCGCGGTTTCGCCCAGCACGGCCTCGTCATCTTGCGCAACGAGGGCCAGCGCGGTTTCGACGCCCTCCTCGCCAACTTTCTGCGCAATGCGCCGAATGCCGCCTTCAAACAGGGTGGTCGTGTAGCTACCCGCAGGCCGCTGTTCGTCGCGCATGCGCACCACCGATTCCAACTCACCCAAGAAAGACGAGGGCGCAGCGGGGAAGCAGCTGGCCCGCTTCAAATGACAGGTGGGGCCATGCGGGATGGCTTGAACGAGCAAGGCGTCGGCGTCGCAGTCGGTCGCCATCGATACGAGCTCGAGCACATCGCCGGAGGTTTCGCCCTTCATCCATAGCCGGCCTTTGCTGCGGCTAAAGAAGGTGACGCGGCCGCTCGCCAGCGTCGCGTCCACGGCCGCACGGTCCATGTAGCCCAGCATCAGCACGCGCTGGTTGCGCGCATCTTGAATGACCGCGGGCAGCAGCCCGTCTTGCTTACTGAAATCGAGCGCGGAGGCATCAAAGCCCAGCGTGGCGGTGGTGGAATCAGTCATAACGAACCTCGATGCCGGCTTCGCGAAGCCGCTGTTTCAGCGCAGGAATGGGAACCGCGCCGGAATGAAAGACCGAGGCCGCTAAGGCGGCGTCGACATCGGCCTGCTGAAAGGTCTCAATGAAGTGTTCGACCGCGCCAGCGCCGCCGGAGGCCACCAGCGGCACGGGACAAATCGCACGCACGGCCTTCAGTTGCTCGAGGTCGTAGCCGGTTTTCGCCCCATCGCTGCCCATGCAATTAAGAACAACTTCGCCGGCGCCGCGCTGCGTGGCCTCGCGCACCCAGTCCAACG
>JBBQIA010000137.1:0-5563 GCA_038324485.1 Lysobacterales bacterium | reverse complement strand
TTCCCAAGCACTTCCGCATCGCCACGGTGATGCTCAAGGCCCCCGCCACCGTGTCGGGCATTGCACTTGCGTCTGGTGCCAGCGAGCCCGAGGTCGCCGACTACGTCAATGCGGCCTTGGCCGTCGGTCACGCCAGCGTCTCTTGATCGTCACAACTGCCTGAATTCCACCCTCGCTTTGGCTTGCCCCTCTTGCCACAGGGGCGGACAATTCGTGTCCAACCTGTTTTTGACGCCCGCGATGGACTCCCAGCGTTACCCGCGCCTCTCCAAAATCCACCTTCCTGCCCAACTGCGCGAGCTGCCCGAGAGCGACTTGCCGGCGGTGGCCGACGAGCTTCGTGATTTTCTGATCTCGTCTGTCGGCCAAAGCGGCGGGCATTTCGGTGCGGGGCTTGGCGTCATCGAACTGACCGTGGCGCTGCACTGGCTCTACGACACGCCGAACGACCGCATCGTTTGGGACGTCGGGCATCAAACTTATCCGCACAAAATCCTGACCGGCCGGGCCGAGCAGATCACCTCGGTCAAAAAGAAAGGCGGCGTAGCCCCATTCCCGAAGCGCGGCGAATCGGAGTTCGACACCTTCGGCGTGGGTCATAGCTCGACCAGCATTTCGGCGGCCTTGGGCATGGCAACGGCCCTGCATCGTGCAGGCGACCCACGTCGCGTGGTGGCGGTGATTGGCGACGGTGCAATGACCGCCGGCATGGCCTACGAGGCCTTAAACCACGCCGGCGGCATGGACCCCGAGCCCGACGTGCTGGTGGTGCTCAATGACAACCAAATGTCGATCTCGGAGAACGTCGGCGGCCTGACCAAGATGCTCGCCAAGCTGATGTCGTCCAATACGCTGAACGCCGTGCGCGAAAGCGGCAAAAAAATTCTTGGCGACAAGCGCAAAAGCCCAGCAGCGCGTTTCATGAAGCGCTGGGAAGAACACGCCAAGGGCATGTTTGTACCTTCGACCCTGTTCGAAGAAATGGGCTTCCACTACACCGGCCCGATTGACGGCCACGACCTGCCGGCTTTGCTGCAGGCGATGAAGCTCATCAAGACAAAGAAAGGCCCGCAGCTGCTCCACGTGATCACCACGAAGGGCAAGGGTTACCAGCGCGCGGAAGGCGACCAAATTGGCTATCACGCGGTGTCGCCATTCGACCCGGTCGAAGGGGTGATCAGCAAAGGTGGCGCGAAAAAGCCCACCTACACCGACGTGTTCGGCGACTGGCTGTGCGACGCCGCAGCGGCCGACCCGGCGCTGCTGGCGATCACGCCGGCGATGCGCGAGGGATCGGGGATGGTGCGCTTCAGCCGCGAATTTCCAGAGCGCTACTTTGACGTGGCGATTGCTGAGCAGCACGCCATCACTCTGGCCGCCGGCATGGCTTGCGAAGGCGCCAAGCCGGTGGTCGCGATTTACTCAACCTTCCTGCAGCGTGGCTACGACCAGCTGGTGCACGACGTAGCGGTGCAGGACCTCGACGTGCTGTTCGCCATTGACCGTGGCGGCGTGGTGGGGCCCGACGGCGCCACGCACGCGGGCAATCTGGATCTGAGCTTCCTGCGCTGCGTGCCAAACATGGTGCTGATGGCGCCGGCTGACGAAGCCGAGTGTCGCGCCATGCTTCAGACCGGTCTGCAGTTCAAGGGCCCGGCGGCGGTGCGCTACCCGCGCGGCAGCGGCCCGGGCGTGGCGGTTCCGGCGAGCCTCGACACCCTGCCCATCGGCAAGGCCGAGCTTCGCCGTCGCGGTAAAGGCGTGGCCCTGCTGGCCTTCGGAGCGATGGTGACGGTGGCCGAACAGGTGGGCGCCGAACTCGGCCTAACCGTGGTCAACATGCGCTTCATCAAGCCGTTGGATCGCGCCTTGGTGCTGGAATTGGCGGCGTCGCACGAGGGCTTGGTGACGCTGGAAGACAACGTGGTGATGGGCGGCGCGGGCTCGGCCGTTCTGGAAGTGCTGGCCGAGGCCGGACTGCTGAAACCCACCCTGCTGATGGGTCTGCCGGATCGCTTTCAAGATCACGCCTCGCGCGAGGAAGTGCTGGCCGAAGCGGGGCTTGATGCGGCCTCGATTCGTGCAGCCTTGTTGAAGCGCTGGCCGCATCTTTCAACGCCTGAACTCAAGACGGCCTAAAAGCCTCATCGGGGTCGCGCTGGCGCAACACGCCCAGCGTCACGCGATCACGCCCCTCTAAATCCTGCTCGGTGCGAACCCCGTCGAAAAGGGCGTGCAAGAACAGTGCGCGCACGGCCGCACCCTGCTGCCAGCCGTGCTCAACAAGCAGCGCCGCACCGGGGCGCAGGAACGGCCGCGCGTGTCCAACGATGTGGCGCAGATCATCCAAGCCATCGGCGCCTGAAGCGAGCGCAGATCGCGGCTCGAAGCGAAGATCGCCAGTGGCTAAGTGCGGGTCATCTGCCTCGATGTAGGGCGGGTTGCTGACGATCAGGTCGAAGACCTCTCCCGCCACCGGGGCAAACCAATCGCCCTCGCGAACCTCGACCCGTTCGGCTAAGCCCAAAGCCGCCGTGTTGCGACGCGCGACGCTCGCGGCAGCGGCGCTGCGTTCCACGGCGACCATCTGAATGAGCGGACGCTCAAGAGCCAAAGCGAGCGCAATCGCGCCGCTGCCGGTGCCGAGATCCAGCACGCGCAGGGGCACGTCTGACGGCAGCCACTCCAGCGCCAGTTCCACCAAGCGCTCCGTGTCCGGGCGCGGGATGAGGGTGTCGGGGCTCACGCTCAGATCGAAGCGCCAGAAGCCACGAGTGCCAACGATGTAAGCGATCGGCTCGCCGGCGATGCGCCGATCAACCAGCGCGTCGAACTGCTCGCGCTCTGTCGCATCAAGGCTGTACTCGCCGAAGGCCATTAGCCAGCTTCTAGGCCGGGACAACACGCGCCCCAAAAGCAAGGCTGCTTCGGCGTGCCCCTCGGACCCCAGCAGCATGGCGGCCGATCGGAGCAGTTCGGCTACGGAGCCGCTGTGAGAAGATTTAGACATGAGTAGTGACGCACTGTAACGAAGGGTTTTGACGATGTCCTCCACCGCGCCATCGGCATCACGACACGATGCCAACGATCCCCAAACCTTGATCGCGCGCTGGGCCGATGCCGAGCGTCGCGATGACTTGGAGGCCATGTCGCACGCAGCGGACGCCCTCGCAGAGGCGCTCCCGGGCCATCCTCTGGCGACCACTCTGCAGGCCACGGTCCTGCGTCGCCGCGGACAGCCCGACGAGGCCTTGGCGCTTCTCGAGCCCGCACTGCGGGACGCGCCAGAATTTTTGCCCGCGCTGCTGGAAGCGGCGGAAGCCGAACACGCGCGCGGACGACGCAAGCCGGCAAATGAGCTGTGGATGCGCGCCATCAACCTCGCTGAGTCACAGCGCAGCCGAGGGTTTCCGGAGCGCGTCGCGAGAGCCCTTGAGCGCGCCGCGCATCAGATTAATGACGCCGTGGGCAGCCTATTGGACGCCGCTTTAGCGCCGCATGTTGCACGTCATGGCCGCGCCGCCCTGCAGCGCATTCAAGGTGCCGCCGACATTTTCGCCGGCCGCGAGCCGCGCGGCGACCAACATCCAGAGTGGGCACCGGGACTGATGTACATCCCGGGTTTGACGCCAAGGCCTTGGTACGAACGCGAAGACTTTGATTGGGTGGACACGGCGGAATCGGCCACAGCCGCGATCCGCGACGAACTGCTCGGCCTGCTTGAATCGCCGCAAGGCTTTACCCCCTATGTCACCAATAGCGAAGGCCGCCAGCGCTCCGACTACTGGGCGACCCTCAACGGTTCAACGGCGTGGTCTGCGTTTCATTTCTCGCGGCACGGCGAGCCGTATGAAACGAACCGACAACGCTGCCCCAACACGGCCGCCCTGCTCGACCGCCTACCGTTGATGCGCATTCCGGGCTATGCACCAGAAGCGCTGTTCTCAGTGCTGAAACCGAAAACACGCATCCCCGCCCACTACGGCAGCGTCAACGGCCGCCTGACCGTGCATCTGCCGCTGGTCGTGCCGCCGAATTGCGGCGCGCTGCAGGTGCGCGGCGAACCGCGACCTTGGGCGGAGGGCCAGATCATGGCCTTCGATGACGCGATGCTGCACGAGGCTTGGAACGACAGCGACGACACCCGCGCCGTGTTGATTTTCGATGTGTGGAACCCGCAGCTCTCGGCCGCCGAGCGAGAGGCTTTCAGCGACGTGCTGCAGGCGGCACAGCGCTTCGAAAACGGCCATCGCGAGTCGGACCACGGGTAAGCCGAGTCGCGCCGACCGACCGTCTGCGCGAGCGCCTTTATGCCGCGACGGCGCTCGGCACTGGCGCCGCAGTCTCGCTATTGCGGATCAGGTGATCGAAGGCCGACAGCGCCGCCGTCGACCCGGCGCCCATCGCCACCACAATCTGCTTGAAGGGTTCAGTGGTGGCATCGCCGGCCGCCATCACGCCCGGCATCGAGGTGTGGCCATGGTCGTCGATGACGATTTCGCCGCGCGGGGTCAGTTCAAGGCTGCCCTTCAGCCACTCGGTATTCGGCAGCAAGCCGATCTGTACGAACACGCCCTCCAGCTCGACCCGATGGGTCTGGCTGCTGCTGCGGTCGATGTAGACCAAACCATTCACGCGCTGACCGTCGCCGGTGACTTCGCTGGTCTGCGCGTGAGTGATGACGGTGACGTTCGACATCGAGTGCAGCTTGCGCTGTAGCACGGCGTCGGCGCGAAGCTGAGTGTCGTACTCCACCAGCGTGACGTGCGCGACGAGACCGGCAAGATCGATGGCCGCTTCCACGCCGGAATTGCCGCCGCCGATCACCGCTACGCGTTTACCCTTGAACAGCGGACCGTCGCAATGTGGGCAAAACGCCACGCCCTTGTTGCGGTATTGCTCTTCGCCGGGAACGTTCATCGTTCTCCAGCGTGCGCCCGTCGCGAGGATCACCGTCTTCGACTTCAGCGTCGCACCGCTGGCCAGCTTCACTTCCACTAGGCCGTCGGCACCGGCCGGAATCAAGGACTCGGCACGCTGCAAATTCATCAAGTCGACGCCGTTAGCGCGCACGTTGCGCTCCATTTCAGCGGCCAGCTTCGGGCCTTCGGTTTCGGTGACAGCGATGAGGTTTTCGATGCCCAAGGTGTCCATCACCTGCCCGCCGAAACGCTCGGCGGCGATGCCGGTGCGAATGCCCTTGCGCGCCGCATAGATCGCCGCTGCCGCACCCGCTGGGCCACCGCCAACGATCAGCACGTCATAAGGCGCCTTCGCCTGAATGGCTTCCGCTTGGCGCGCTTCAGCACCGGTATCGAGCTTGGACAGAATCTCCGCGAACTCCATCCGACCTGAGCCGAAGACTTCGCCGTTCAAGAACACCGCCGGCACCGCCATCACTTCGCGCGACTCGACTTCGACTTGAAACAGCGCGCCGTCGATGGCCGTGTGGGTGATGCCCGGATTCAACACCGCCATCAGGTTTAGGGCTTGAACGACATCGGGACAATTGCCGCAGGACAGCGAGAAATAGCTCTCGAAATGGAACTCACCGTTCAGCGCC
>JBBQIA010000136.1:0-5589 GCA_038324485.1 Lysobacterales bacterium | reverse complement strand
GTCCGACGGGTTCGGGCAAGACGCTGCTGGCGGAAACGCTGGCGCGCCTGCTCAATGTGCCCTTCACGATTGCTGATGCGACGACGCTGACCGAAGCCGGCTATGTCGGCGAAGACGTCGAAAACATCATTCAAAAGCTGCTTCAAAAGTGCGATTACGACGTGGAAAAGGCCCAGCAAGGCATCGTCTACATCGACGAGATCGACAAAATCTCGCGCAAGAGCGAGAACCCGTCGATCACCCGTGACGTGTCGGGCGAGGGCGTTCAGCAGGCGCTTCTGAAGCTTATCGAAGGCACCGTGGCCAGCGTGCCGCCGCAGGGCGGGCGCAAGCATCCACAGCAAGAATTCCTGCAGGTCGACACCAAGAACATTCTGTTCATTTGCGGCGGTGCTTTCGCCGGTATTGAGAAAGTCATCCAGCAGCGCACGACGGAGTCCGGCGGCATTGGCTTCTCGGCGAAGGTGAAGAGCCAAAGCAACAAGATTGATGCCGGCAAGCTCATGGCCGAGGTCGAGCCAGAAGATTTGGTGAAGTTCGGGCTGATTCCTGAATTTGTCGGTCGTCTGCCTGTGGTCGCGACGCTTGAAGAACTCGACGAGGCCGCGCTGGTCCAAATTCTGACCGAGCCGAAGAACGCCATCGCAAAGCAGTTCAAGAAGCTTTTCGATATGGAAGGCGTCGAGCTGGAAATTCGTCCGGACGCTCTGGCGGCCGTGGCGCGTAAAGCGTTAAAGCGCAAGACGGGTGCCCGCGGTCTGCGGACGATTCTCGAATCGGTCCTGCTCGACACCATGTTCGAACTGCCCTCGCGTGAAAACGTCAGCAAGGTCGTCGTGGACGAGTCGGTCATTGAGCACAAGACCGAGCCATACCTGATCTACACCACGCCGGCTACGCCGCCCCAGCGGGCGGCCTCCGGAGACTGAGGCGGGCGACTGCACGGCCCCCTGAACCCCGCCTCGAGATCGTGGCGGGGTTCATTGTTTCTGGCCCCTGCCGCCCCCATCCTCCTGCCATGGCCCGAGAGGCCACTAGGAGCATGCAATGAGCCGCGAAACCACCCACGACCTGCCCATCCTTCCGCTGCGCGATGTCGTGGTTTATCCCCACATGGTCATCCCGCTGTTTGTCGGTCGCGATAAATCGATCAAGGCGCTCGATGTCGCGATGGAGGCCGATAAGCAAATTTTGCTCGTCGCGCAGACCAGCCCGGAAACGGATGACCCGTCGAGCGATGATTTGTATCGGATGGGCACGCTTGCCCAGGTACTGCAACTGCTGAAGCTGCCCGATGGCACCATCAAGGTGCTGGTCGAAGGCATGTCGCGCTTCAAAGTGGCTGATATTCGAGAAGTGGACGGCGTCCTGATGGGGCGCGGTGCCGTGACGGAGTCAGTCTCCGAGGACGACGCCCGCGAGGCCGAGGTGGCGCGGCGTTCGTTGCTCGCGCTTTTCGAGCAATACCTGAAGACCAATCGCAAGCTGCCGCCCGAGTTGATGACCACGCTGTCGGGCATTGAAGATCCGGAGCGCTTCGCCGACACCATTGCGGCGCATGTCAATGCGCGCTTGGTCGATAAGCAAAACGTGCTGGAAGCGCCGCGCGTGATGGAGCGCATCGAAATGCTGATCGGACTCGTCGAAGGCGAGATCGACGTGCAGCAGATTGAGAAGCGCATTCGCGGGCGCGTGAAGTCGCAGATGGAAAAAAGTCAGCGCGAGTACTACCTCAACGAGCAAATGAAGGCCATCCAGAAAGAACTGGGTGACATGGACGACGCGCCGAACGAGATCGAAGAGCTGACGCGCAAAATTGCCAAGGCGGGCATGCCGAAGGCCGTCGAGACCAAGGCGCGCACCGAACTCAACAAGCTCAAGCAGATGTCGCCGATGTCGGCCGAGGCCACCGTTGTGCGCAACTACATCGACTGGCTGGTCGGCGTCCCGTGGAAGAAGCGCAGCAAAGTGCGCAAGGACCTGAGGGCCGCGCAGCAGGTGCTGGATGCAGACCACTTCGGCCTCGAAAAAGTCAAAGACCGCATCCTCGAATACCTCGCGGTGCAGTCGCGCGTGTCGAAGATGAAAGGCCCGATTCTTTGCCTCGTTGGTCCGCCCGGCGTGGGCAAGACTTCGCTGGGTCAGAGCATCGCTAAAGCGACGAATCGCAAGTTCGTTCGCATGTCGCTGGGCGGCGTGCGCGATGAAGCGGAGATTCGCGGCCACCGGCGGACCTACATTGGGTCGATGCCGGGTCGGATCGTGCAGAACCTCAGCAAAATTGGCACGAAGAATCCGCTGTTCGTGCTCGATGAAATCGACAAGATGAGCATGGATTTCCGCGGCGATCCGTCGTCCGCGCTGCTCGAGGTCTTGGACCCGGAGCAGAACCACAGCTTTAACGACCACTATCTCGAAGTGGACATGGATTTGTCGGAGGTGATGTTCGTCGCCACCGCAAACTCACTGAATATTCCGAGTCCGCTGCTCGACCGCATGGAGATCATCCGCATCCCCGGCTATACCGAGGACGAGAAGCTCAACATTGCCATGCGCTATCTGCTTCCCAAGCAGCTCAAGGCTAACGGCTTGAAGCCGGAAGAACTGGTTGTGACCGAGTCGGCGGTGCAGGACGTGGTGCGCTACTACACCCGCGAGTCGGGCGTACGAAGCCTTGAGCGCGAAATCGCCAAGATCTGCCGAAAGGTGGTCAAGGAAATCGCTTTGGCCGGCCCGCTGCCGGTGGCAAAGAAAACGCGAAAGGCCGTGGCAAAGAAAGCCTTGCAGGTCACGGCTAAAAATCTTGATCATTTTCTTGGCGTGCGCAAATACGATTTCGGTCGCGCCGAGGCGCAGAACGAAGTGGGCTTAGTGACAGGCTTGGCCTGGACCGAAGCCGGTGGCGACCTCCTGCAAATTGAGGCTAGCTTTGCGCCAGGCAAAGGGCAGTTGGTGTTGACCGGCCAGCTGGGCGAAGTGATGCAGGAATCGGTGAAGGCCGCTTACAGCGTCGTTCGCGCGCGCAGCGTGTCGTTCGGCATCGATCCTGAGTTTCATCAGAAGCTCGACACGCACGTGCATGTGCCTGAGGGCGCAACACCCAAGGACGGCCCGAGTGCGGGTATTGGCATGGTCACCGCGCTGGTGTCGGCCTTGACCAAAGTGCCGGTGCGCGCCGAGGTGGCGATGACCGGCGAGATCACGCTGCGTGGCCGAGTGCTGCCGATTGGCGGACTGAAAGAAAAGCTGTTGGCTGCGTTGCGCGGTGGAATCACGACCGTGGTGATTCCTGAAGAGAATCGCAAAGACCTAGTGGACTTACCGAAATCCGTCCTTGATGGACTGGAAATCATTCCGGTGAAGTGGATCGATCAAGTGCTCGACGTGGTGCTCGAACGGCCGATCGGTCCGATCTCTCCCGCGGCGCCAGTCGCGGCTAAGTCAGCGCCAGTGAAGGCAAAAGCGAAGGGCAAGTCACGCAGCACGGGCACCGGCGCCGGCCGAGCGCACTAACGAAAGTCAAGAAAAATACAGCGGAAACCCGCGTATTTGCTGGGTCTCCGCGGTTGCGAGCATGAAAAGCGGCTGGTATAAAGGTTCGAAGCCGCGGCGGCACATGCCGACTGGCCGATGACCGCCGGTCTGCCGCACTTGGCAGCGCCGACAGAACAATCCGCGGGTAAGCCCGCCTAGGGAGTCAAGAATGAATAAGTCCGATTTTGTTGCTGCCGTTGGTGATTCCGCCGAACTGACGAAAGCTGATGCGGGTCGCGCCGTTGACGCGATGATGGAAGTGATCAAGAAGGCCCTCAAAAAGGGCGACACCGTGACCTTGGTGGGCTTCGGCACCTTCTCGATTCGTAAGCGCGCGGCACGTCAGGGTCGCAACCCGCAGACGGGCGCCGCCATCAAGATCAAGGCGTCGAAGTCGGCAGCGTTCAAGGCTGGCAAAGCGCTGAAAGATGCCGTAAACTGATCGTCTCGCTCGACCGGGGTGCTTAGCTCAGCGGTAGAGCGTCGCCTTTACACGGCGAGGGTCGGGGGTTCGAAACCCTCAGCACCCACCAAGTTTCGGCGGAGTGGTAGTTCAGTTGGTTAGAATGCTGGCCTGTCACGCCGGAGGTCGCGGGTTCGAGTCCCGTCCACTCCGCCAATTTATCCCCAAAGGCGCCGCAAGGCGCCTTTGTTCTTTCTAGACCCTGTGTTGGAGTTCGCGTCGAACATGTTGCAGACAGTCCGCAAACACACGACGGGATGGGTGGCCTGGTTGATCATCGGCCTCATCATCATCGGCATGTCCTTCTTCGGCATCGAGAGCTATTTCCAGAGCCGAGTCGACACCTATGTTGCCAAGCTGGAATCGGCACCGACGTGGTGGCGAAACGCGCCGTCCGATGGCGCCATGGGCCGCCTCGCGCGCGCCTTCGTTTGGGAAACCGAAGAAGTCTCACAGCAGACCTTCCGCGATCGCTTTGACCGCTACCGCCAGCAGGTGCGCGCGCAGGCCGGCGACGCCTATGACGCCGAGAGCGTTGAGAGCATCGAGAGCAAGCGTCTCGTGTTGGATTCGCTGATTGATGAAAAGGTGCTGGAAATTGCGGCGGCGCGCGACGGTATCGCCGTGGACGCTTCGCAAATTCGCACCGCCATCCTTGATGTCGACGGCATTACGCAGGATGGCGAGTTCATTGGCGATGACGCCTACCGCATTTGGCTGCAATCGCGCGGCCTGACGGCTTCGGGCTTCGAGGCGCTGATTGCAAATCAGATTTTGGTCTCGACCCTGCCGAACGGCGTGGGTGAAACCGGTTTAGTGGGCGACGCGGAGCTCGAGTCCTTGCTGAAGCTGCAGCAGGAAACCCGCGACCTGCAGTATGTGGAGGTGCCGCAGCCTGCGCTGACGCCGCTGGACGCCGAAGATCCCGCAATTGCGGCGTGGCATACGTCGAACCCCGCGCGTTACAGCACGGAAGAAACCGTGACGGTGTCGTACGTGACGCTGGACGTGGCTGATGTGACCGTGGCGGAAACGCCGAGCGAAGACGATCTGCGCCGTCGCTACGACGCGGAGAAGGCGCGTTTCGGCAGTGATGAAGAGCGCTCAGCAGCGCATATTTTGGTCGAAGTGGCGGCGGACGCGGATGACGCGACCGTCGAGGCGGCGCGTGAGAAAGCGGCGACGATTGCCAGTGAAGCGCGCGCCGAAGGAGCGGATTTCGCCGCTCTCGCAGCGGCCAGCAGCGACGACCTTGGTTCGAAGGAACTGGGTGGCGACTTGGGCGTGGTGTCGCGTGACCTGTTTCCGAAGCCTTTCGAAGACGCGGTGTTCGCGTTGACCGAGGGTGAGGTGAGCGACCCGGTTCGTACCGATCAGGGCTGGCACGTGGTGCGCCTGACCAGCCTGGTGCCGGGCACGATGCAGCCCTTTGAAGAAGTCCGTGATCTTCTGGCGTCTGAGTTCGGGGACGCCGAGCGCGAGCGCTTGTTCAATGAAAAGAGCGGCGCGCTGATTGACGCCATCCTTCGCGAGCCGAATGCGCTGACTGCGGTGGCGAATGAGCTCGGCCTCGAACTGTCGACCGTTGGGCC
>JBBQIA010000135.1:0-5592 GCA_038324485.1 Lysobacterales bacterium | reverse complement strand
ACTCGCGCCGTGCGCGTGCCGCAGATTGCCTCCACCTTGCAGCGCGCGCTGGAAGACTGGAGCAACATGGCCCCGCGCTTGAACGGCATTAGCGAGGCCTTGGACGGCTCGAACGCGAAAACCATCGACGGCCACGAGGTGTTCGCGCTGGACATGGCGCTTTTGGCTGCGCCGCTGCCGCGCGCCTACGAGTTCGTGGACGGTTCGGCCTACTTGCCCCATGTCGAGCGCGTGCGTCGCGCTCGTGGCGCCGAGGTGCCGGAAAGCTTCTACACCGACCCGCTGATGTATCAAGCCGTGAGCGCCGGATTTTTGGGTCCGCGCGACCCGGTCGTCGTGCGCGATGAAGCTTTCGGCATCGATCTCGAAGCGGAAGTGGTGGTGATTACCGACGACGTCCCGCATGGCGTGAGCGCGGAAGACGCCGCCGGCCACATCCAGTTGGTCGGCTTGATCAACGACGTGTCGCTGCGCAATTTGATTCCAAATGAGTTGGCGAAGGGCTTCGGCTTTGTGCAAAGCAAGCCGCGCTCGGCCCTCAGCCCCGTATTCGTGACGCCCGATGAGTTGGGCGATTCTTGGCAGAGCAACAAGGTGCATCGTCCGCTACTGACGCACGTCAATGGCGAATGGTTTGGCGCGCCCGAAGCGGGCGAGGACATGCAGTTCGACTTCGCGCAGTTGATTGCCCACGCCGCGCGCACGCGCCCGCTGTCGGCGGGCACGATTGTGGGTTCTGGCACGGTGGCCAATCAGAGCACCGACAAGGGTGCGAGCTGCTTCGCCGAGTTGCGCACCATCGAAACCCTGCGTGACGGCAAGCCGAGCACGCCCTTCATGTCTTTTGGCGATACCGTGCGTATTGAGATGCTGGACGCCGACGGGGCGTCCTTCTTTGGCGCCATCGAACAGCGCATCGACCCGCTGCGATAAATCAGTAAGGAGAGCGACATGCCCCACGGTGGACTGCGGCTGTATTCGTACTGGCGCTCCAGCGCGGCGTATCGCGTGCGCATTGCGCTCAATCTGAAGGGGCTCGACTACCAGCTCGCGCCCGTCCACTTGGTGCGCGACGGCGGCGAGCAGCACGGCCCGGCCTTTAAGAAGGTCAATCCGCAGGGGCTGGTGCCGGCGCTGCAGCATGGGCAGCGCTTGATTCGCCAGAGCATGGCGATCATTGAATACCTCGATGACTGCTTTTCGGCCGAGCCGCTGCTGCCGATGGACGCTCGCGAGCGCGCGCGGGTGCGCGGCTTGGCCCAGATCGTGGCCTGCGACATGCACCCGCTCGGCAATCTGCGCGTGCTGCAATACCTCGAACGCGAATTCCAAGCCACGCCGGCGCAGCGCGAAACCTGGATTCGCCACTGGCTGGCGCTGGGTTTCGAGGCCATTGAGGCCCTGCTGGAAGAAAGCCCGTCTACGGGCGCGTTCTGCGGCGGCGATCGCGCTGGGCTAGCCGACTGTCTGCTAGTGCCGCAGGTGTACAACGCGCGGCGCTTTGGGCTGGACCTTTCGCCCTACCCAACGGTGCGCCGCATTGACGCTCATTGCCTCGCGCAGCCCGCCTTTCAACAGGCCGCGCCCGAAGCCCAGCCTGACGCCACGCCGCCGCCGCCGGCCTGAGGCCGGCGTAGTCGCCTTAGCCGAAGGCGCCGCCGCCGCCGAATACGTCGGCATAGGGGTCGTGTTCGGTATTGGCGCCTTCCGAGAGACGGATGCGCAGGGCCAGACCATCACGCGAGTCGGCCTTGCGAAGCGCTTCTTCCAGATCGATGCGGCCGTCTTTGAACAGCTTGAACAGCGATTGGTCGAAGGTGTGCATGCCGGCTTCCAGCGACTTCTCCATCGCTTCCTTGATCTCGTGCACCTGACCGCGACGAACGAGGTCGCGAATCATCGGCGTGTTGATCAGAATTTCCGAAGCCGGAAGACGCTTGCCGTCCTTGCCGATGACCAGCCGCAACGAAACGACCGCCTTCAGGTTCAAAGACAGGTTCATCAAGATGTTCTTGTGCGCGGCCTCGGGGAAGAAGTTGAGGATGCGCTCCAGCGTCTGGTCGGCGTTGTTCGAGTGCAGGGTGGCCAAGCAAAGATGGCCGGTTTCGGCGAAGGCAATCGCCGATTCCATCGTCACCGAGTCGAGAATTTCGCCGATCAGGATGACGTCCGGCGCCTCGCGCATCGCGTTCTTCAGCGCGTTATGGAAGGCGTGGGTGTCCAGGCCGACTTCGCGCTGATTGACGATGGATTTTTTGTGCGTGTGCAGGAACTCGATCGGGTCCTCGATGGTGAGGATGTGCCCGGTGGCGTTCGTGTTGCGGTAGTCGATCATCGACGCGAGGGCGGTGGACTTGCCCGAGCCGGTCGAACCGACCACCAGCACCAAGCCGCGCGGCTCCATGATGATGTCTTTGAGCACGTTGGGCAGCTGCAGCTGTTCCAGCGTCGGCACCGAGCTCTTGATGGCGCGAATGACCATGCCGACTTCGCCGCGCTGCTTGAACACGTTGACGCGGAAACGGCCGGCGTCCTTCACGGCAATCGCCATGTTGTATTCGAGGTCGCGCTCAAACTGGGGCACTTGGCCCTCGTCCATCAGCGAATATGCGATCTTCTTCACCATGCCCGCGGGCAGGCCGGTGTTGCCGAGGGGATAAAGCTTGCCCTCAACTTTGATGTAGACGGGAGCGCCGGTCGTCAGGAACATGTCCGACGCGTTCTTCTCCGTCATCAGCTTCAAGAAATAGCCGATGTCCATGGGTGCGGGGCTCCTCGCTGCCATTGCGTTGCCGGGGAAGGATTTTGAGAATAGCTTCGTTCCGCCACTAAAAGCGACCCATTACCTTATGAAACTGCCTGCCCACCTTCGTCTCGCCACCGGGCTCTGCCTTGTGGCCCTGCTGACCGCCTGTGCCAGCGTGCCGCCGCCGACCGCCGAATTGACTGCCGCCGACCGCGCCATCCGTGCCGCGGACGCGCAGTCGCCGCGCGGTCCGGCCCAGCAAGCCTTGACCGAGGCGCGCCAGCGACTCGCGGTAGCCCGAGACGCTTCCGCACGCGGACGCCAGCCCGAGGCCTTGGCTGCGGCGCTCGAGGCCGAAGCCGCTGCCTCTCACGCCTCGGCCGAGGCCCGTCGTGCGGCGCTCGAAGCCGAAGTGGACTCGAAGGCGGCCCGCAATGCCGACCTTCGCCGCCGTCTGATCATCCAGGGAGACTGAACCCATGCGCCTTTTGACTTTTCGCCCGGCCCCGCGCCCGGCCTGCGCGCTGGTGATCGCCTTCGGCCTGCTGCTCGCACCCGTGGCCTTTGCCGCCGAGACCCCCGACCCCGACGTCAGCCGCCTTCAGGCCGAGCTCGGCCGTTTGGACGCCGATACTCAGCTGGTCGGCATGGGCGGCGTTGAGCGCCTGAAGGCCGCGCAGGCGGTTCAGGCTTTGGCCGCTGCTAAGACCAAGCAGCGCCCCGGCGCCCGCTACATCGCTGAGCAGCGGGTGATGGCCGCCGTGGCCGCCGCGCGTGCGGATGCTTTGGCCCGGCAGTCGGCCTCACTCGACCGCGAGCGCGACCAGATCATGGTCGACGCCAGCCGCCGCGACGCCGAAAACGCCCGCCGCGAGTCCGAGCGCCTGCGTACGCAAAACCTCGCCCGTCAGGAAGAGGCCCAGCGCTTTCAGGAACAGGCCGAGATTGAACGCGTGGCCCGCGCCGAGACCTTCGCGATGGCCGAACAGGCCCAGGCCGACGCCGAGCAGGCGCGCCGCCTGGCCGCCAGCCGCGGCCGCGAGGCCGACTTGGCCCGCCAAGAAGCCGATCTCGCGAGCGCGATGGTGGCTGAAGCCCTCGCCGCCGACGCCCCGCTGCCGCCTTCGCGCAACGTTGGCCCGGCGACGGTCTACACCTTGGCCGGCTCGGCTTTTGCCAGCGGTCGGGCCACGCTGACGACGGAAGCCAACGCCAGCCTGCGCCGTCTGGGCATGAGCTTGGGCGCCCGCACTGTTGAGGTCGTCGGCTTCACCGACAGCCAAGGCGGCGCGGCGGCCAATCAGGCCCTGTCCAAGCGCCGCGCTGAGGCCGTGTCGGCGATCCTTCAGGAGTCGGGCGCCAGCGGCGCGATTCGCACGGACGGGCGCGGTGCCGCCGACCCGGTAGCCGACAACGGCACGCCAGAAGGTCGGGCCAAGAACCGCCGCGTGGAGATCACCGTTCGCTGATTCGTGAGCCTTGCGTTAAGCGCCGCAAAGTCGCCGAAAAGCGCTTGCGTCGTTTTGAGCGGCGGGCGTAGCGTCGATGGTCCGAGGGGTCGTCCCTCGGGCCACCGAACCAGGCGCATTGCGTTCGAGGAGGTCATTCCATGTTCGAAGGACAATCCACCGCTGATGTCGAAGCCTTGATCAAGGCCGATCCCGAATTCCGCCAGCTGTATCGCCATCACCAGAAGCTCAACAGCAAAGTGATGGACGCCGAACTGGGCGTGCTGCCGATTGATGACGTCACCCTCGGCAAAATGAAGAAAGAAAAGCTGCTGGCGAAGGATCGATTGACGCGGCTGCTGGATCGAACGCGACACTGACCCCCGCGCGCCCGGCGGGGTAGGGCATTAAGATGCCGCCATGAGTCTTTCCCTGCCCTCGACCCCTTTGCCTGCGCCCGTGGCGCCGGTTGTTTATCAGCGGCTTGGTGACCTGTTGGTCGGTCGCGGCGCTTTGGCGCCCGCCGACCTTGCTCGCGCGCTGGCCCTGCAGGCCCAAATTGGCGGGCGCCTTGGGCAGATTCTCGTGCGTCTCGGTGCGCTATCTGAAGACACCCTGATGCCCGTCCTGAGCGAGCAGTTGGCGATGCCGGTTTTGGCCGGCGCCGAATGGCCGCAGGACGCCGCTGCACTGCTGCTCGACGAGAGCGTGGCCATCAGCGTCGACTGGTTTGTAGACCAGGGTGTGGTGGTCTGGATGACGCCTCTAGGCGAGCGCCGCGTCACCGGTCGTGATCCGCTTGATCCCAGCATCAACGAAGTGCTGGACGATCGTCTGCCCGGCCCGTGGTGCTGGTGTCTGGCTCGCTCGCAAGACGTCGAGCGGATGCTGGACGCATTCCAGCGCGCTAACCGGCCGTCAGCGGGCGACGACGACGACATCGGTCACCTGCGCGAGATGGCGGAAGAGGCCCCCGTCATCGAACTCGTGAATAACGTACTGGCGCAGGCGATGGACCGGGGCGCCTCAGACATCCACATCGAACCCGGGCAGGACACCTTCACCGTGCGCTTCCGCATCGACGGTGTGCTGCATGAGGTGCTGGCCTTGCCGCTCTCGCGCTTCGCCGCCGTGGCGTCGCGCGTGAAGCTGATTTCGGGCATGGACATCGCTGAGCGACGTCTACCCCAGGACGGCCGCCTCTCGGCTCGCGTGAGCGGCAGCGATGTGGACGTGCGCGCTTCGGCGGTGCCCGGCGTGCATGGCGAATCGATCGTCATGCGTCTGCTGCCGAAAGAGCGCGAGGAACTCGGATTAGAAAAACTCGGCTTTGAGTCGCGCGACCTCGCGCTATTTCGGCGCTGGGCGCAGGAGCCGCACGGTATCGTGCTGGTAACA
>JBBQIA010000134.1:0-5603 GCA_038324485.1 Lysobacterales bacterium | reverse complement strand
CGCGAGGATCATTGGGAAAGCGCTCGATCAGGCCGTCGATCCACTGCGCCGACAGCGTGCCGTCACCGAGTCGCTGCGCCAGCCCGGCCATCGCCAACCACGCCTCAACGCGACGCGGAAATTCAGGCTCGAACCGCAATGCGCGAAGCACGGCGCGTGCGAGAACACCTTGATCGGGGTATCGCGCTTCCAGCCCCTGAATCACATCCGTCAGACCGTCGGGGCGCGCCAGCATGCGCAGCGCGACGGCCAACGCTTGATCATCGTCGCCTTGAAAGACATGAAAGCGGAGAGCGAGACGATCGCGAGCCGTGGATTGGGGCTCAAGCACCGCCCAACGCGCCAAGGCGGCCGCCGCCACCAAGGCATCGCCCGCAGCGAGCGCCGATTCGGCGGCCCGCGCCGCCAAGACCGGATCAGGGACCGCGCTGGCGGCCTCCAGCGTCCAGAGCGCGGCCGTCGTGAGGTCGCCGCCTTCGCGCGCGAATTCCGCGGCCATCATCGCTTCCAGCGCCTGCGCCGATGCCTGTGAATTCACGACAGCCGACGCCGCCATGCCGGACCACAGCAAGGCCGCAAGGGGCAGCGCCAGCGGTCGGAAGGTGCGGAAGTTCATCGAGACTCCAAGACGGCCCGCTAGAATACCGGCTGCCGCCCGCTTCGCGTCCGCCATGCCCCTGATTGCCCTCGGAGTAAATCACCAGACTGCGCCCGTTGAGGTGCGCGAGCGGGTGTCCGTGGGCGACGATCAGCTGGCCGAGACGCTGAAGGCCCTGCACGCGCTGGACGGCATCGAAGAAGCGGCCCTGATTTCCACCTGCAATCGCACAGAGATTTACGCGCAAATTAGCGACGGCTCCGCGCCCGACGTGATTGGCTGGCTGGCGCGGCGCAACGGTCTAACGGCCGACACCTTGGCAACCTATGTCTACGTCCACGATGACGCCGCCGCCGTGCGTCACCTGTTCCGCGTGGCGACGGGCTTGGATTCCTTGGTGCTGGGCGAGCCGCAGATTCTTGGCCAAGTCAAAGTGGCGTGGCAGGAAGCGCGCGGTGCGGGCAGCCTGCGCACGCCGCTCGATCGACTGTTTCAGCAAAGTTTCTCGGTCGCGAAACGCGTCCGCACCGACACCCGCATCGGCGCTCATCCGGTATCGGTGGCGTATGCCGGCGTGCGGCTGGTGCGCCAGACCTTCTCAGACCTCGACCGCACTACGGTGATGTTGGTCGGTGCCGGCGACACGATTGAATTGGCCGCCAAGCACCTCGTGAATGCGAACGCCAAACGCCTGCTGATCGCCAATCGCACGCTGGAGCACGCGCAAGCGCTGGCGTCTCGGGTCGGCGGCTATGCCCTGCCCCTTTCTGAGCTGGCTCGCCACCTGCCCGAGGCCGATGTGGTGATCACGGCCACCGCCGCTCGGGAGCCCATTCTCTCGGCCGCGACCGTGCGTGACGCCCTGAAAGCGCGAAAGCAGCGCCCGATGTTTTTGCTGGATTTAGCCGTGCCACGCGATATTGATCCCGCGGTCCGCCTGCTTGAGAACGCCTACCTCTACACCGTCGATGACCTTGAACAGGTCATCAGCGAAAACAAAGCCTCGCGGCAGGCGGCGGCCGAGCAGGCCGAAGCGATCATCGAGCTTGGCGTCGAGCACTTCATGTCGTGGTGGAAGGCACAGGGCCAGCAAGACAGCCTGCGTCTGCTACGCCGTCAGGCGGAAAGCGCAAAAACCACGGCCTTGGATCGCGCCCGCGAGCGACTGGCGGCCGGCGAGGCGCCCGAGGCGGTGATGGAGCGGCTGGCGCATCAGCTCACCAACCAACTGCTGCACGGGCCGACGAGCGCGCTTCGCCAAGCTGCGCTAGAGGGTGACAGCGCGACGCTGGCGGCCGCCATTAAACTATTCGCCAATGAGGCCAACCTCCGCAGCGGAGGCGGCGGCACATTGTGAGCCCGGGGCTTCGGAACAAATTGATGGCGCTGGCTGAGCGCCATGAGGAAGTGGCCCGCTTGCTGGCCGAGCCGGCGGTGATTCAAGACACCGCCCGATTTCGCACCCTGTCGCGTGAGTTTGCGCAACTGGAGCCGGTGACCGCCGCACTGTCCCGCGAAGCGCGACTACAGTCAGAATTACGCGACGCCGAAGCCATGCTGGCCGACCCGGACCTGCGCGCCATGGCTGAGGACGAGCTGCCGGCGATCCGCCAACAGTTGGCCGACCTCGACGCCGACCTGACCCTTCTGCTGGTGCCGAAAGACCCGCGCGACGAAGGCAATCTGTTCCTCGAAATTCGCGCCGGCACCGGCGGCGACGAGGCGGCGCTGTTTGCTGGCGATCTCTACCGCATGTACGCCCGCTACGCGGAAACGCAGGGCTGGCGCGTGGAGGTGCAAAACGCCAACGCGGGCGAGCACGGCGGCTTTAAGGAAATCGTGGCGCGGGTCGAGGGTCGAGGCGCCTATTCGCGACTCAAATACGAGTCGGGCACCCACCGCGTACAACGCGTGCCGGCGACCGAGACGCAGGGTCGCATCCACACCTCGGCCGCCACGGTGGCCATCCTTCCCGAACTCGAAGACATCGCGGAAGTGGTCATCAACCCGGCAGACCTGCGGGTCGACACCTATCGCAGCTCGGGCGCGGGCGGCCAGCACGTCAATAAAACCGAGTCGGCCATTCGCATCACTCACCTGCCCAGCGGGCTGGTGGTGGAGTGCCAGACCGAACGCAGTCAGCACGCCAACCGCGACCGCGCCATGGGCCGCCTGAAGTCGGCGCTGTACGAGCAGCAGGTGGCCGCACAGCATGCAGAGACCGCGGCTTCGCGGCGTTTGCAGGTGGGCAGCGGCGACCGCAGCCAGCGCATTCGCACCTGGAATTTCCCTCAGGGCCGGGTGACCGACCACCGCGTAGACGGCCTGACGCTTTACGCGCTGCCGCAGATCATCGAAGGCGACCTTGACGGCCTGGTGCAGCGGCTGGCCATGGAAGCGCAGGCCGACGAATTAAAGCTGCTCGACGAGTCGACCTGATCGCCGCGCCGGCGTAGTGTCGGCACATGACGAAGAAAACAAAGGCGGCGGCCCAACGCAAGCGCGATAGGGTACCGACACCAGCGACGGACGAGAAGCTTCGCAAGAAAGACTATCTCGATCACTTGGCACCGCTGCAGCTGGCCCTCTCTGAAGCCGAACGCTGGGTTGCCGCAACCGGACAGCGCTTGCTGGTGCTGGTTGAAGGCCGCGACACCGCGGGCAAGGGCGGCGCGATTCACGCCATCGCCGAGACGCTCAACCCGCGCCATTGCCGGGTGGTGGCGCTCGACAAGCCCAGCGACCGTGAACGCAGCCAGTGGTACTTCCAGCGCTACATCGAGCACCTGCCGGCAGCCGGCGAAATCGTGCTGATGGACCGCAGTTGGTACAACCGCGCTGGCGTCGAAAAGGTGATGGGCTTTTGCACGGATGCGCAACATGCCGCCTTCCTCAAGCAGGTGCCGGTGTTCGAAAAGCTGCTGGTCGACGACGGCATTCGTTTGGCGAAGTACTGGTTCGGCGTAGACCAAGCTAAACAAGAAGAGCGCTTTGCCGAGCGCGCCGATGATCCGCTCAAGCGCTACAAGCTTTCTCCCATCGACCTGAAAGCACGCGAGCGCTACGGCGACTACACGCGAGCCCGCGAGGCCATGCTGGCCGCCACGCACACCGCGCATGCGCCTTGGGCCTTGGTCGACTTCAACGACCAACGCCGCGGACGTCTAACCATGATTCGTCATTGGCTGGGCAGCCTGCCCTTCTCGGCACCGACCGAGCAGGCGCCGGTACTGCCGCCATTGGCGAAAAAGCCGCTCGCCGAGCGCTACGCCACCCTCAAGCCCCTCGAGGATCGATCGGAGGATGAGACGCCGGTTACGCCGGCGCGTTTGTCGAAGTCAGCTCGGCAATCTTCGCCTCGATCTGCTCGCCGGTAACGGGGCCCAAAAACTGATGCGCCACGCGGCCTTCCGGTGACACCAAAATGGTGAAGGGCAAACCGCGCGGCGTGTCGAAATCAGCCGGCGGGCTGTAGACGTCGACGATGGCGACCGGATAGTCGGGGCGCACCTTCTCGTCGTAGAAGGCCCGCATCGCCTCGGGGGTAATTTCCTCGTAGGCCAGCCCGATGACGCCGATGTCCTCGCGGCGCGCGTCCAGCGCGTTGAAGTCGGGGATTTCCTTTAGGCAGGGCGCACACCACGTAGCCCAGAAGTTGACCACCGTCCAACGGCCGCGCTGTTCGGCGAGGTCGAAGGAACCGTGATCGATGGTGTCGACGACGAGGCTGGGCTGCTCTGGCTTCGCGGCCGGTGCGGCGGCGGGTGCAGCGCCCTCTGCGGCTGACGCTGCGGCGACCTCGGCGTTCGCGCTCACCGCTGGCGCGGTGGCGGCTTCAGCGCCCGGGTCTGACGATGCCGGTGCAGCGCCGTCCGAGCTTGGGCTACAGGCGGCCAAGAGGCCCATCGCCGCGAAGAGCGCGAAGGCGCGAAGTGCACGAGAAGTCATCAGCATCATCGAGGGTCCGAATTTAAGGTCAAAAAGTCCGACACAGGATGCCTGAGGGCGGTGTCGAGGGGCTGTCGTAAATGGGCCAGAGCCGCTAGCGCCGCACGGCCGATGGGGTCGTCGGCACCAGGCAAGGCCACGTCCGCTGGCGGAAGCCGAAGCCCCAAACCCTCGTGGAGGTCTTCAAACGTCACCGTGGCCAGGTCGCGCACCGGCAGCCAGGCGCCGGACTCCCCGCGCTGGACGATGTTGAGTTTTGTTAGCCCGCCGAAGAGCTGCTGACACAGGTCGTCACTCAGGGACGGTTCCAACGCCAAGACGGTGTCGGCCTGCAGCCCGCGGCCGTGGGCGCGACTTTCTTCGAGACGTGCCAGCAGACGAAGGCAGGCATAAAGCTCGGCGCCGGCGGGCAGCCGATGCTCGCGCGGCTGGTAGCGAAACGCGCCAAAGGTGGCGGCAATCGAGGCGCCAAGCAGCACCACCAGCCAGCTCAGCCAGACCCAGAATAGAAAAATGGGGATCACCGCCAAGGCACCGTAGAGCTGTTCGAAACTGGTGTTGCGCAGATACCAAGCAAACCCGTGCTTTGCAGTCTCAAACAGCGCGGCGGCGAGCAGCGCCCCGCCCAAGGCAAAGCGCAACGGCACGGTGCGGTTGGGGATCAGGCGGTAGGCCGCCGTAAACACTACAAATGTGACGGCGAAAGGCATGGCCTGAAGGGCCTGATGCCCGAGCGAGGCACTGGCCGGCGTTAACGCAGGAAGGGAAAACAGCCAGGTGCTCACCGCGAGGCTGCACACCGCCAACACGGCGCCCAGAGTCAGCAGGGTCCAGTAGACAACGATGCGCCACAGGGTCGTTCGCGGCTGCGGCACGCGCCAGATGCGGTCGAAGGTCTGCTCGACGGCCAGCATCACCACTAACACCGACACCATCAGCGCCACCAAGCCCTTCAGACTGACTTTACGCGCGCTACCGGCCAGTTCGTAAAGGGTTCCGGACACGGCCGATGCGGCCGCCGGCACGAAGTTCGCGAAGACAAAATCGACCAAGGCCT
>JBBQIA010000133.1:0-5605 GCA_038324485.1 Lysobacterales bacterium | reverse complement strand
GGCCACGCGCGACAAAGGGGCAGCTTTTACCGGTGCCCCCAATGAATGCTCTTGTCCATCCCGATGCCCTGCCTGCGCCCCTCGTCGCGTCGGCAGCCCCCGTGCTGCCGGTCACCACAAAGCGCGCTGAAGGCGGCGCTCTCGTGCAGCGGCTGGGGCGAAAGTACGCCGACCGCATCACCGCGCTACGCCGCTGGCCCGCCAAAGAAGGCGTGTTTGCCGACTTTCCCACCGACCTTCCCGGAGGGATTGCCGAGGCGCTGAAGTCGCGCGGCATCACCCGCCTGTATCGCCATCAAGCCGAGGCCTGGCACGCCGTCCAAGCCGGTCAGAACCTGCTGGTGGCCACTCCCACGGCCTCCGGCAAGTCACTGTGCTATCTGCTGCCGGTCTTGGCCGCCGCGCGCCTCGGCGGCAAGTCGCTGTTCCTGTTTCCCACCAAGGCGCTCGCACAAGACCAAGTGGCCGAGCTGCTCGAACTCTCCGGCGCCGGCGGGCTGGGCGTTCGCGCCGCCACCTTCGACGGCGATACGCCCGGCGACGCGCGCCGCAGCATCCGGCTCAATGGCGACATCGTGGTCACCAATCCCGACATGCTTCATCAGGGCATCCTGCCGCACCACACCAAATGGGCCTCGCTGTTCGAGAACCTGCGTTACGTCGTCATCGACGAAATTCACGGCTATCGCGGCGTGTTTGGCAGCCACTTGGCTAACGTCATTCGACGGCTGAAGCGCCTGTGCGCGTTCTACGGCAGCGACCCGCAATTCATTCTGTGCTCGGCCACCATTGGCAACGCCAGCGAACACGCGGAAGCGCTCATCGAAGCGCCCATCCACACCCTGAGCGAAAGCGGCGCGCCCACCGGCGAAAAGCACCTGCTGCTGTGGAATCCCCCGGTGGTGAATGCTGACTTGGGTCTGCGCGCTTCGGCACGCTCGCAGTCGGTGCGCATCGCCCGCATCGCCATTAAGGCCGGCCTGAAGACGCTGGTGTTTTGCGGCTCGCGCACGCAGGTCGAGGTCATCACCAAATACCTGAAGGAAGTCTTCGACCGCGAGCCGCGCGGCCCTGCCCGCATTCGGGCCTACCGCGGCGGCTATCTGCCGAACGAACGTCGCAGCACCGAAATCGCCATGCGCGCCGGCCAAGTGGACGGCATCGTCAGCACCTCGGCCTTGGAATTAGGTGTCGACATCGGTGCGCTCGATGTCGTGGTGTTGAACGGCTGGCCTGGCTCTATCGCGGCCACATGGCAGCGCTTCGGACGCGCGGGGCGGCGGCAGCAGGCCTCGGTCGGCGTCATGGTGGCCAGCAGCGAGGCCATGGACCAATACGTCGTTCAACACCCCGACTATTTTTTTGGCGCCAGCCCCGAGCACGCCCGCATCCATGCCAATCAGCCGCTGGTTTTGCTCGACCACGTGCGCTGCGCGGCCTTTGAGTTGGCCTTTACCGAAGGCGATCGCTTCGGCCCCATTGAGGTCGATGGCTTTCTAGAGCTGCTGGCCGACGACGCCGTGGTGCATCGCGAGGGTCAGCGATGGGAGTGGATCGCCGACAGCTATCCGGCCAATGCGGTGAACCTGCGCAGCGTGGCCGACGGCAATTTCACCGTGGTCGACCGCACCGACGGCCGGCAAACCATCATTGCCGAAGTGGACTTCAGCGCCGCCGCGCTCACCCTCTACGAGGGCGCCATCCACATGGTGCAGTCGCTGCCCTATCAGGTAGAAAAGCTCGACTGGCCGGGGCGAAAGGCCTACGTCACGCGCACCTTCGTCGACTATTACACCGACGCCATCGACCACACCAAGCTCAAAGTGATGGAGCGCTTCGACGGTGCGCCGTTGGGCGCCGGTCAATGCGACACCGGCGAGGTGCATGTCGTGCGCCGCGTGTCGGGATACAAAAAAATTCGTTTCCACACGCACGAAAACATCGGCTATGGCCCAGTGCAGCTGCCCGATATTGAACTGCAGACGACGGCAACGTGGTGGCAGCTTCCGCCCAGCGTTCTGGAAGCCGCGTTTCCGTCGCGCGAACAGTCCTTGGCCGCGTTTTACGGTGCCGGCCATGCCCTGCACTGCGTCGCGCAATTAGCGGTGATGGCCGAGGGTCGCGACCTGCAAAAAACCGTGGACGACGCCCATCCTGACGGCCGCTTTCATCCTGCCCTCTACCTCTACGATCAATACCCCGGCGGCATCGGTCTCTCGGAGCCGCTGTATGAGCGCCGTGCAGAATTGATCAAGCGCGCCCGCGGGCTGATCAGCGCCTGCCCATGCTTGCGCGGATGCCCAGCGTGTATTGGGCCGGTCGCGCCCGCCGCGGCCGACGAACGCGAAACCCCCAAGCGCTCGGCTCAGCGCCTGCTCACCCTGTTCGACCCGGCATGAGCGCGGCCCTCGATTGGCTTCGGCAGCGGCGGCAACCGTCACTGAATGCGCAGCCGCCGCGAGCAGACTGGCAAGACGTCTTCGACACCCTGCGCCGTCTGCGCGCACGCGGGCCGCGCGCGCTCCCCGCACCGCCGGTGCTCTCTGCGGATCGTCTTCTGCCCGGCGTCGAGATCGCCACGGGCCTGTGGCTGGATGAGCAAATCCGCGCGTGGCCTGAGCTGCCTGAGATCCTCGACCTGCGTCCGCTCTGCACGCCTCGCGCCACGCTCACACCCAGCGCGGCGCTGCTGCAGTCGCCCATCGACACTCGGCGACTGGCTTTCTTCGACACCGAAACCACCGGCCTCGCCGGCGGCACCGGCACGCGCGCCTTCATGATCGGTCTGGCGCAGAAGACCGACGCCGGCCTGCGCCTACGGCAATGGACGATCGCCACCATGGCTGCCGAACCCCTGCTGCTCGCCGCCTTCGTCGACGCACTGGGGTCCGACGCCGTGCTCGTCAGCTACAACGGCCGAAGCTACGACCGGCCGCTGCTCAGCACGCGGCTTCGGCTGGCGCGGCAGGCCGACCCACTCATGGCCCTGCCCCACCTCGATCTGCTCCACACCACGCGCCGGCGGTTGCGCACGCAATTGCCCAACTGTCGGCTCAGCACGGTAGAGCGCCAGTGGCTGGGCATCCTCCGCGAAGACGACCTGCCCGGCAGCGAAGCGCCGGCTGCATGGCTGAGCTTCTTAAAAGGCGGCAGCGCGGCGCTGCTGCGTCGGGTGGCCGCGCACAACGCGCAAGATTTGGTGAGCCTCGCGGTTCTGCTGCAGCGGCACGTCAACCTGCAATAGACCCACGAAGCCTCGCCGCCTAGCCCACCGGCGGCTCGCCGGGAGCGCCCTCTTGGCCAACGTGCCGAGGATGACTGCGCATCGAGCGCAGCGGCATTAGGGTTTGCGCCAGCAGTCCCGCAGGCACCGACTCCAGCTTCAAAACGCCGTACTCCGCGGGCCATTCTCCGGGCGGCGCGCGCTTGAAGGTGCCCATCAACATGTCCACCAGCGGCAGGTGGATGGCGTAATTCTTGTCGACCCATTCCGCATCACGAACGTGGTGCCAGTGGTGATAGCGCGGCGTCACCAAGACGTATTCCAGCCAGCCGAAATTAATCCGCACATTGGCGTGCGCCAGCACGGCCTGCAGTCCGACCAAGATCACGTAGGCATTGATGGCCTCGGCCGAAAACCCCGCCAGCACCAGCGGCGCCAGCACAGCACTGCGGGTCAACACCACTTCCACGATGTGCATGCGCGACCCCGCCAACCAATCCATGTGCCGGCTGGAGTGATGCACCGCATGCAGGCGCCACAGCAGCGGAACACGGTGATACGCCCGGTGCAGGCCCGCTTGCGCCACGTCGGCCAAGAAGACGGCTAGGACGAACTGCAGCCAGATCGGCATCGACTGCACGGCTTGTTTCAGGCTCTCGTTCGCCACCAAGGCGTCCATTGCCGTGGTCGAGGCCGTCGCCGCAATCAGCAGAAACTGCACGGCCACGTGGCTGATGAAGTAGTAACCCAAATCGGTGCGCCAGCCGGGGCGCAGCGGCGACATCGCTCGCACAGCCAAGAGACGCTCGATCGGCACAAACACGATCGTCGAGAAGAACAGGGAGATCACAAACCAGTCCAAACCCAGCGAATACGGCGTCTGCGGAATCTCGCCGAAGTGCACGGTCGCGCCACCCAGCAACACCGCCAGCGCGGCATTGCAGACGCCGACCAGGGCCACGTTGCGTGCCCGTCCGCGCAGAATGGCTACGGTGCCTAGCAAAAACGCCGCAATGATTCCGATCAGCAGCAGATGCCGCGCAAAGGTTTCGCTGTACACCGCGCGGAAATCGCGACTGGTCAGCCACTCCGGAAAGTGAAAGCACAACACGCCCAGCAGGGAAAGCACGCCAAGCCCGGCCGACATCGAGGCCCACCACGAGCGTCTCGGCTTTTTTTCGATCAAGGCATCGGCGGGAACCTGCGGGGGGACAGCGTTCGTCATGGCATTCCTAGAGGCGTAGCGCTTACCAGACCAGATCGTCGGGCACGGTGTACTGCGGGTCGGCGTATTCCTCGCCCGTGCTCGGCGCGTTCGGGTCCACTTCCAGCGCGATGGCTTCCGGGAAAATACCGCGCGCCTCGGCCAGCACGGCCGCCGTCACCAACAGGTAGCGGCCATTGCTCTGCACCACGCCCAGCTCGCCGCTGTTCAGCGCCTTCAGCTGTTCAGGCGTCACGTGGATTCGCTTGATCTTGCCGCCATAGGGAAAGTGGCGGGCGTGTTCTGCCGCCGCGTCGTTCAGCGGCTTGCCGACAAGAAACGCATCGAGCGCGGCCTTCGCTTCGCGCCGCACCCGTCCCGCTTCTTGCTTGGCGCGCTCGGCGGCTTCGCGCTCACGCTTCTCGGTCACCGCGCGCAGGGCATAGGCCTTGGCCAGATCGATGTCTTCCTGCGAGCGTGGCGCACCCTTCGCGTCGCGGCGGCCCTGTCCACCGCCGTCACGTGGCGCATCGCGACGTGGTCCGTTGCGCCCATCGCGGCGGCCCTCGCTGCGTCCGTCGCCGCCGCGCTTGGCGCCGGAGTGCGCACCTGCGCCGGTGCTGCCCTGCTTACGATCAGCGTTAGCGGGCTTCTCGGGTTTCGGGGCCGGCTTAAAGCCGAGTCCCATCAACTGGTCTTTTAGCGTGTCGCTCATGGTCAGTTTTGGTCAGCGCGTAATTAGTAATGCGGCGGCGGGGGTTCGTTGGACGAATCCGCCATCAGTGCTCGCCGAAGCTGGGTTAAGTCCTCCAGCACGCGGCCCAGCAACTCGCGATTCTTCTGCCCTTCGATGCGGGCTTCGGCCAAGTCCTCCGACAGCTCTTGCAGCGCGTGCTCTTGAAACGCTACGCGGGTTTCCACTTCGTTGAGTCGGCGCTCGGCGCCGGTATCGCGATCAGGGCTGGGCATTCGGTGTCCGTGTGTGAAGGCTGCGGCCGCGACCGATGCCGTAGTACGCCAAGCCGGATTCTTCGACTTCGCGCGGGTCATAGATGTTACGTCCGTCGAACACCACGCGCTCGCTTAAGGTCTTTGCCAACGCCTTGAAATCAGGATTCCAAAATGCCTTCCACTCGGTCACCACCACCAAGGCTTCGGCACCCTCCAGAGCCTCGCCC
>JBBQIA010000132.1:0-5618 GCA_038324485.1 Lysobacterales bacterium | reverse complement strand
GGCATCAAGGTCGGGATCGGCTAGGCGCCACCGAAACGCGCTTGGAGACGATCCTGCTGCCCAAGACCAGCGCGATGCTTCATGCGCAATGGTCGCCGCGAGCCGATCTTGATGTGGACCTGCGCTGGTGGCTCGAAGGTGCGCGACCCACCGCATCGACACGCATCGGTGATCTCGACGCCTACGACCGAATCGATGCGCGCGTGGCGTGGCGGCCGGCTAAGGGATGGGAAACGGCCCTCAGCATCGGCAATGCCAATGACGCGATACCCGTTGAATACCTCGAGGCGCTGCGGGTGAACACGGCCGTGCCGCGCAGCATCACCGTGTCCGTGCGCTGGGTCAGTCCATGAGCCCGCACCGCAACGTCCGTGCGAAGCGTCACCGCGCCCTCCGCACCGGGCTTGTCAGCCTGCTCTGGCTGGTGGGTCTCCTCGGCGTGCCGATGTCGGCTTCGGCGCAACGGGCTCCTGACGTCGATGAGTACACGCTTAAAGCCGCCTTCCTCTTCAACTTCACGCGCTTCGTTCAGTGGCCCGACAGCGCGTTCGAGTCGGCCGATAGTCCGTTCCGAATTTGCGTGGTGGGCACCGACCCCTTCGGTAGCCGGCTTGACTCGCTGCAGCAACGTCGGGTCGGCGAACGTCGCATTCAGATCGATCGACCGAGCGAGCCGAACGCGCTGCGACGCTGCCAGATCACCTACCTCGGCGACGACGTCCCGGATTTGATCAGGGCCGCGGCAATGAGCGATGTCGCCGTGCAGATGCTGACCGTGGCCAGCGAGGCCCGCTTTGCCCGCGAGGGGGGAATGATCGCGCTGGTCACCGCCGGCGGTCGCGTGCGGCTGCACATCAATCTTGATGTGCTGCGAAAGTCGAAGCTTCAAGTCAGCGCCAAACTTTTAGAGGTGGCCGAGCGCCGTCACGGCGAGACGCGCGGATGAGGGCTTGGCTGCGCCGTCGCTCCATCCGTTCGCGCTTGCTGCTCGTCATCGGTGCGGTGACGACCTTAGGCATGGTGACCTTTGGCGGCGTGGCGCTGGTGGCCGAGCAAAGTGCGGCAAAGCGCGCCATTGCGGGTGAACAAGAGGCCATGGCGGTCTTGATGGCGAACCGCAGCGCTGCTGCGCTGCTGTTCGGTGACCCCGCTCTTGCGCAGGAAAATCTCGATGCGCTGGGGAGCGTGCCGCACGTGCAGGCCGCCTGCCTGTATGACATTGAAGACCGCCTCTTTGCCGCTTTCGTTGGCCCGGGAAGAGCGCCCTGCCCGAGCTCGCGATCGACAGTGGGGACCGACTACAGCGACGTCCTGCAAACCGAAGTGCCCGTGGTCATGGACGAGGCGCTCGGCACCCTGCGTCTGCGATCCAGCCTGCAGCCTGTGCAAGATCGGCTGCGCGAACAGGCACGCACTTGGGGCGCCGCCGCCGCGGTGGCCGCCTTGCTGTCCCTGCTTTCCGCCACCCTGCTTGAAGGTCTGATCTCCGGGCCAATTCGTCGCCTCGGCCGCGTGGTCGACGAGATCGACCCCGCGCAAACCGGCGGCCGCCGAGCCAGCACCGACACCCGTGACGAGGTTGGGCAATTGGCGCTCGCCTTCAATCGCTTATTGGATCGGCTGGAAGAACAGACCGACCGCCTGCGTCTGCAGGCCGAGTACAACGAGGTCCTGTTCAAACAGTCGCCGCTGCCGATCATCGTCATCGACCCGCGCGCCGGCCGCTTGACCGACTGCAACGATGCCGCCATCGCGATTTACGGGCTGGGCTCGCGCGAGGCGACGCTCGCTTGCACGGCGGATGAGGTGTCTACGCCCCTGCAGTACGACGGCACCCCGTCGGCCGAGGCCGCGAAAGCACACACCACCGCAGCGCTCGACGGCAACGCACAGGTTTACGACTGGCGACATCAGCGCCCTGACGGCAGCATTTTTGATGCCGAAGTGCATCTCGCACGCTTCGGCACAGCCGAAGCGCCCCTTCTGCTCACCAGCCTCTTTGATGTCACCGAGCGCAAGGCGGCCGCCGCAGAACTGCAGCGTCTGAACGAGGCGCTCGAAACCCGCGTGGTCGAACGCACCCGCGACCTCGCCGTGTCGAACACCGAACTATCGGCCACCATCGAACAGCTGCAGCGCGCCCAAAGCGAGCTGGTGCGCAGCGAACGTCTGGCCTCGTTGGGCTCCCTCGTTGCGGGTGTGGCCCACGAACTCAATACGCCACTGGGCAGCGTGCTGCTGGTGGCCACCACCCTCGGCGACGGCATCGAGGAGCTGAGGCTGCAGCTGGAGCGCGGTGACCTGAAGCGCTCATCGCTCGCCGACTTCCTCGCCCAACAGGCCCAAGCGCAGGCCTTGATCGTTCGCAATGCGCGGCGCGCGGCCGAACTGATCGGACGCTTCAAGCAAGTCGCCGTCGACCAAACCTCGGAACAACGTCGGCGTTTTGATCTGGCTGAAGTGGTGGCGGAAGTGTTGGAGACGCTGCAGCCGCAACTGCGAAGCACGCCGCATCGTATTGAGGTGGCTCTGGCGGAGGGCTTGGTCATGGACAGCTATCCAGGACCCATCGGGCAAATTCTCACGAACCTGGTGATGAACGCGGTCATCCATGGCTTGGAAGGGAAAGCCGGCGTCGTGCGCGTGGCTGCACGTGCGCTTTCTGATGACGAGATCGAGCTGCTGGTGAGCGACAACGGCGCTGGCGTGCCGATCGAAGATCACGCACGCATCTTCGATCCGTTTTTCACCACGAAATTAGGCGAAGGCGGAAGCGGCTTAGGCTTGCATATCGTATTCAGCTTGGTGGAACGCACCCTCGGCGGCCGCGTCAGCCTCGACAGTCATCCAGGACAGGGCGCGACGTTTACGCTGCGCCTACCGCGCATCGCACCGAAGCTGCAGGCCACGTAAACGCCGCTGCGGGCACTAGGTACGGCGTAGGCGCCACCACGCCTGAAGTCGCTTCCACAGTGAAAAGCTTGGCGCCACTGCTGCTGCGGCCGGCAGCGGCGTGGCCGGCAGGTCGGGGCGCACCAAGTCGCTGTCCGACAGCCGCTGCGCCCATGCGCCGTCCTCCATCAGCAACTCGATGCGCCAGTCACGCAAACCGCGAGCGTGCCGATACACCGCGTCGTACGCCGCACGGCGAGCAGGATCGAGCAAGACGCTGCGCGCGCGCTGGGCTAATTCGGCATCGTCGGTGGCCGCCACCGCCCGACGCAGCGCGGACTCGTCGGCGCCAAAGCCGAGGCCCAGTCGTTCGTAGAGGTCACGCATCGTCATCGGCCTTCAAGCGTTGCCACGCTTTCTGCACGGCATCGAAGCGGAGGCCGGCCTCGCGCTTCGCGTCGGCGCCGGCCTGCGCTTGGCGATCGGGATGATGCTGGCGCGACAGGCGCCGCCATGCCGCCTTGGTGGCGATCGGCGTGGCGTCGGGCTTGAGGCCCAACAGCAGCAGATCGACGCGGCGCTGCTCGGCCGCCCGCGCGGCGCTGGCGACATCGGCAGTGCGGACTTTTTGGCGAGTCTGCCGCGCCTCGGCCGCCGCTTCAGCCGCCTCGAAAAAAGCAGGGTCGGAAAGGTCGGCCGGGGGCTCGAACTCGAATCCCACCAAGGCCTCGAATCGATCGCTAAGCAAGCTGGCCGGCGCGCCCAGCAGGTCGGACAGAAAGATCAGCGCATGGCGCTCGATCTGGGAAATCCGGCCGTCGGCGGCCGCAACGCGAATGAACAAGTCCACCAACCACACCGTGCGGGTTGGCGAACGCTGGCCGCGCAAGAATCGCAGCAGCTTCGACCAATCGCGCGGCATCGGGTCTTCGCTCAAGGCCGCGACGATGTCCTGCATCAGCACGCCTTCCGGGTCGTGAGTGAGCGCCAAGCCCACCTCGTGGAACTCACGCGGGTCGATGGGGCCGTCCAGCATCGCCAGCCACAGGGCGGATGCACGAATGCTGTCGGCCACGCGCTGCGGGCTGTCTTGAAGGCGCTGCACTAGCCCGGGAGGGGTCTCAGGCACGCCGTGCACCGTGGGTCAGGCCTCGGCTTCGGGATTCAGCAGCAGGCCGGCCAACCAACTTTCGCCGCGCTCGAGCAGCTCGACCGGCGTGTACTGCCAGCCGGTCACGATCATGGCTTCAGCCACGGCGAAATCGCGCTGGCCTTTGTTGAAGCGGCGCTCGCCCACCTTCACCAGTTCCAACACGAAGTTCGGCGGCGGCACCGATTCCGGATCACCGGCGCCGGCCACCACGTCGGCCATGCTGCCGAGATTGGCGCCTTGGCCCTTCACCAGCGCTTCGATACGCGCCAAGGCCGTGGCCTGCGCATCGGCACTGTCTTCGATGTGCGGCGCCACTGCTGCGAGCGCCTTGCAGACGGTATTGAGCTGCCCGGTGGCCTTCATGCGGGCCAGCTTCGACGCCCCGGCGGCCGCTTCGGCAGCCTCCAAGTCTTGCTGCAGACGATCCATTTCGGCTTGCGCGTCCACGTAACCCGGGCCGGCATCCAGCAGGCGCAGCACTTCTTTTTGCAGTTCGAGGTACAGCGAGGGATGGCTGGATTTCAAATTTCGCGCCGCCATCTGCCAAGCGTAGGCGACCTGCTGCCCGGTGCGATCAGCCGGCGCGTGCGGGCCGTCCGGCTTGGTCAGCTCCGCCGCAGCCGCCGGCGTGGATAGACCGACCCCCGCACCGACCATCGACAACGCCGTATCGAGGCGGTGACAGAGGTCGGTCTGATCGAAATTTCGCATCGCCTTCCGCAGTTCAATGCGGCAGTCGATCAGAAGGGGGCGAATGGGCAGGTCCATGCCGGCATTCTAGCCACGCTTAGCGGCGATGACCGCCCACTTCGACAAAGGCGAGGAATTCGGCGCGGGTACGGGCGTCGTCACGGAAGCTGCCGCGCATGGTCGAGGTCACCATGCTGACGCCGCGCGTGTGCACGCCACGGGTGGTCATGCATTCGTGGCTGGCCTCGATCACCACACCCACGCCACGCGGCATCAGCACGCGCTCGATGCAGTCAGCGATCTGCGCGGTCAGTTTTTCCTGCACCTGCAGGCGGCGGGAATAGGCCTCGACCACACGAGCCAGCTTGCTGATGCCCACGACTTTGCCGCTAGGCAGATAGCCCACGTGGGCCTTGCCGATGATCGGCGCCAAGTGGTGTTCGCAGTGGCTCTCGAAGGGGATGTCGCGCAAGACCACCATCTCGTCGTAGCCCTCGACCTCTTCGAAGGTGCGGGCGAGGTAGGCGTCGGGGTCGAGGCTATAGCCGCTGAACCACTCGCGCCACGCGCGGGCGACGCGCAGCGGCGTTTCCACCAAGCCTTCGCGATTCGGGTCATCGCCAGCCCAGCGCAGCAGGGTTCGAACCGCCGATTCAGCATCGGCTCGGGAGACGCGATCGGCGTCGTCGCTCATGAGATTCCTAGGGGGCAGAAAAAAGCATCCACACAGATGATCGCTCGCCGGTCGTTGACGCCGTGAGAAGCCGCTTAGACGGGCATCGGACGCGTGGCCCGGTGCGCCAAGGCAAAAGCCGCGGCCAAAAGCAGCGCCGCAAAAAGAAACGACGCCCCCGGCAAATAGGCCGGCGGATGCTCTCCGATG
>JBBQIA010000131.1:0-5629 GCA_038324485.1 Lysobacterales bacterium | reverse complement strand
TGCAAGCGGCCTGAGACCCTCCAGCCAACACGTTTCAGGCGGCCCCGATGCCGGAGCTGCGGAGATCGGCTGCGTCTGGGCTTTGCAAGGCCGAGGTTTGAGGCCACGTCGCCCGGGAAAACCCGAAGGCAAGCGCTACGAGCGACAACCTTTGGGGCTGCGATCAGTGTTCAACGGGCTGGTGCCGCGCCCAACAACCACGCGGGTGCGTGTCCGAGAGCTCGGCGGGGGGTGTTCTGGGAGATAAAGGGCGTTTGAAAAGCCTATCCTCACGCCCGCTTCGTGCCTCTTGAGGGAAACAACCACGTGCCGTTCGAAAACGAGCCGGGCTGGAGCGGATTCGTCCAGCACGTGCGTACCTTCCTCGGGGCGCGGGCGCGTCCCGCTGCGCTGACGCCGCGCCAGCGCGAGGTGCTGAAGCGGGTGGCGTTCGGCCAGACCGACAAGCAGATCGCGCGTGACCTGAACCTCAGCCCGCGCACGGTGGAGATGCACGTCGCCGGGGCGATGAAGGCGCTCGACGGCAAGACCCGCGCCGAGGCCGTACGGGCCGCCGGCGAGCGCAGCCTCCTTGGTCCCGTTACCTCGCCCGGCGGGCCGACGACAGGCGAACTCGGGACGTAAAGGTCTGACCGGCGGCAAGGACGATATCGCGCCGGTCGGCGTCAATGGTGATCCACAAGCAGCCCTCCAGGACCGCTTTCCGGCGACGGGTTCGATTCGTCGAAGGACAGCAACGGGTCGCTATGCAAAGCTTTTCATAGCGACCCAAAGGAGACCACCGGCGTTAACTTGACGCCCCGAAGCGGCCGGTCGCTGCACCGTGCGAGCTGCGTCCTCAGTACGCGCCCATGTAATCCTTCTTGCCGATCTGGATGCCGTTGTGGCGCAGGATGGCGTAGACAGTGGTGACGTGAAAGAAGAACTGCGGCAACCCGTAGTGCACCAGATAGGTGTGGCCGCTGAGCGTCTTCTCCTTGGGTGTGCCGGGGCGCAAGACGATCTCGCGGTTTTCGCTGCCGTCAAACTGTGCGGGCTGCAGGCTGTCCAAGAACGCCAGTGTCTGCGTCAGCATCGTGTCCAGGTCGGCAAAATTCTGCTCCTGGCCTTCATTGGCGGGTACCGCGACGCCGGCGAGGCGTGCCGAGACACCGCGCGCAAAGTCTGCCGCAATCTGAACCTGCTTGTGCAAGGCAAACATGTCGGGGAACAGCCGTGCCTGCAGGTAGGCGTCCGGCTCGATCGAACGGGCCGCAGCGTGTGCGCCGGTTTGCGTCAGGATGGTCTTCATTGCCGTCAGCATTTGTTTGAAGACTGGAATCGATTGGTTGTACAGGTGGGAGGTCATCGTTCTTGTCCTGAAGGTGGCGGGCAGCAAAGCGCACACAGAGGGCTCTGCGCGTGCCCGATTGTCGGGCATGGGCAAGACGCAGCAACCATCGCCAGCATCTTGCCGACCCCGGACCGCCAACCACCAGACCGGTGCAGCGAAGCGACGGCCGGCGGCCCTTCGCCCATGGCCCAGCGCGTGGCTTGAAGAGCCCGGCCGCCCCCTGGCAAATCGCCCGGCTGCGAGGCCATCTTCACGCAAGGGCCAACATGGCCGCAGCCCGTCCGCGCGCCGTTCAGGTCTGCCTACACCGTGATGGCCATGCCCCGGTAGATGCGTGAGCGGTAGCGTGAGTCTTCAGCGTCGGGCAGCGGTGCGCCGGCCAGCAGCACGGCACGGCCGAAGCGCTTCACTTCTTCCAGGTGTTCAACCTGGTTGCGCGGCTCTTCGCTGCGCGCGCGGCGCGTCAGGTTGATCTGGTTCACCGGCACGTCGTGCACCAGCCGTTCGTTTTCAACCGCCAGCGTGGCGGTGAAGGCGTGCAGCGTGGTCTTGATGAAGTTGGCCATCGCAAAACCGGCGCCCGTGGGGTCGGCACCGGCAGGCACGTCGGGCGACACCAGCACCAACTGCGTGCCGTCGATCAGGCTGGCCTTGCGTGCCACGCGGAATTGGTGCGTCAGCTGGTCCTGCACCATCTGGCGGAACTCTGCGGCGTCCAGCGTGCCGGCGCCGTCGCCGCCCTGCAGCTTGGCGGGCAGCGGCGCAAACGGCGTGCTGACGATGGTGGTTGGGTAGCCATGCCGAAGCAGCGCCGCATCGATGCCCGATTCGAGGTCATCTCCGACCGCTGCGGTGTGCAACAGGTCGGCCGGCACATCGCGCAGGGCGGCGCGCAGTGCGGCGACGCCGGCTTCGGTCTGGGTCAGCAGCACGACACGGCCGACCTGGCATTCGACCACCAACTGGCGTGTTGCCTCGGCCAGGTACTCCACCAGGTGCTCGCCAATCAGCCACACGGTGCGCCCGCGCAGCATCTCCAGCCGCTCACGCTTGGCGCTGCCGAACAGCTCGCGTTCGGTGATCGACCGCTCCAGGCTCAAGCCGCCCGAGGGCATGAACGTCTCGCCGCTGACCGCCCGGTCGGCCAGGAAATAGACCGTCGCCAGCGCGACCTCGGTCTCGGTCGGCATCTTGCCCAGATGCAGCAGCGACAGCACACCATTGCGCACCTTGGCTGCTTCGTCCTGGATGCTCTTGGGTGGCAGGTAGGGCTTGTCGTCGGGCGGGACGCGCTTGAGCCAGTTGTCGTCGGCGCGTTGCTGCCAATCGGGATCGTCGAGCAGCAATCCGCCCAGGCGCGCCCGCGCCAGCAGGCGGCGCGCAATGCCTTCGCTTAGCAGGTAGCTGCCCCAGGTGCAGGCGTCGCTGCGTTCCTTGTGGCAGGCGGCACCGAGCGCGCGCAGCTCGTCCGGCGCTTCTGCGTCCATGGTCAGCAGGGCGACGTCGTTGGCGGCCAGGCGCTCCAGCATGGCGCCCACGCGCTGGCCGCGGCGCTGCGCCTTGACGATAGCGCCGTGCACGGCGTTCAGCCGCTTGTTCTCCAGGATCAGCCGGCCGCGGCGTTCGAACAGGCCTGGCCGCGTGCCCACGCCCTTCAGGCGCTCGCCTTCGACCGGCCCGGGCGCGATGGCGTTGATCTGCACCTCGGGCCCGAGGAAGCGCGCCAGGTTTTCCACCAGTGCGCGCTGGCCGGCCTTGCTGACCGCGGAGTCGCTGCGGTTGGGGTAGGCCACGGCCAGGTATTTCTCACCGCCGAAGAAGCTCGACACATTCAAGATGTAGCCGCTGCCCTGCGCTTTCATCAGCGGCAGCACCTCGTGCATCAACGCATAGTTCGACACCAGGTTGGCGTCCAGCGTGGCGTTCCACGACTGCACGCTCATGTCGACCGCCATCTCCTCGGCGCCCGAGACGCCGGCGTTGTTGATCAGGTAGTCGATGCGGCCGTAGGCGGCCAGCGTGGCCTGCACTGCAGGCGCCAGTGTCTCCAGCTTGCCGACGTCAACGCCTGGCAGGATGCCGACGCGGCGCTCGGCACCTGAGTAGCCGATGTCCTCGAGCTCGCCGACGATGCGTGCACGGACGGCCTGCAACTCGCTTTCGCGGCGCGCCGCCAGCATCACCTTGGCACCGCCCAAGGCCAGCAGCCGTGCCACCGCACCGCCGATGCCGGCCGAGCCGCCGGTGATGAGCGCCACCTTGCCGATGTGCAGGCCGGCCAGGTTCTCGGTGAAGCCCACCGTGGCCCGGCGCGCGCCGCTGGCTTCGACGATGCTGGTGGGCAGGTAGAGATTGACCTGGCGGATGCGCTGCTCCTTGAACAGCAGCCGCGCGGCATGGCCGGCGGTGACGGGCAGGCTCTCGGCCTCGGTGTTTTCGTAGCGGATGATCTGGTTGCCCCATTCGCGGAAGCTGCGGCGGCCCAGGCGCACGTCGACCTCGCTCTCGTCGCGCCAGATGCGGATCAGTTCTTCCATGGCCGCGCGCAACAGGTCGGCCCAGGCGTTGGCGCCGCCGTCACTGCCGTTGCTGATGAAGACGAAGCGCGGCTCCTGGGTGAGGTCGTTGCGGTCTTTCCAGTAGCGGCTGAGCTTGCGCGCCACGGCAATCGCGCCGCCGAGCTCTTCGTCGACGAAGGCCTCCATGTCGGCGTCACTGGCGTTGGCCAGGCTGCCGGTGAAGCGGTCGGCGCCGTTGGCCGGCAGGATGATGGCGCCAGTGATCGGGCCGCCGTGGTCTTCTGCCAGTGCAGCGTCCATGGTGGCGGGGTCGACGCGGTCGAACAGCCGCACGTCGATGCGCTGGTCGGTGCGGTAGGCGGCCAGGCGGTCGCGCGCCAGCGCGCAATCGGCCTCGCGCGCCAGACCCAGGATCACGTGCGCGCCCACCTCGGCCTGCAGGCGTGCAATGCCCACTGCATCGTCGACCTGCTCGCCGGCGGCCACCAGCACGGTCTGGCCATGGGCGTCCACCGTGCGCATCGTCGGCCGGCTGACCCAGGTGCTGCGGCTCTCCTTGCGCACGCGCATGCCATGGGTCACTTCAAAGTCGTGGCCGTTGAAGGCGGCCGACTCGTCGCTGCCCAGAAAGACACAAATGTTGGCCACATCGCGCGGGATCGGAAAGTCCTTCTGCGGCGGCGTGTCATCGAGCGGGCGCTGCAGCGTCATCATGTTGAAGAACTCGCCCGCCGTGGCGCCGGATTCGGCACCCTTGAGCTGGTCCATGGTGGCGAAGACGCTGCGGATGCGTTCGCTGCGGATCGGCCCGGGGAACACCGTGTTGACACGGATGCCGCGCGCGCCCAGTTCTTCGGACAGCTGGCGGGACAGCGCATTCAGCGCCGCCTTCGGCACCACATAGGCCGTGCGGCCGTAGTACTGCGTGCGCGAGAAGATGGTGGAGACGTTGATCACCGAGGCGCCGGCTTGCAGCACCGGCGCGGCCGCCCGCAGCATGTTCCACGCCACGCCCAGGATGTTGCGCGTGGCCTGGGCCAGTGTCTCGGTGTCGGCGCTGCCTTCGGCGCGCAGCGCCTCAAGCTCGTCTGCCGTCAGCGGCACTTTCTCCAGCGGCTGCCGTGGCCCGGCCGAGCCGGCGTTGTTGACCAGGATGTCCAGCCGCCCGTGGCGGGCGATGACCTCGGCCATGCCCTTGCGCACGCTGTCGGCGTCGGCACCGTCCATGACCACGGCGTCGGCTTGCGCAGATGGCACACCGGTGTCGGTGAGTGCGGCGTCCAGCGCCGCGTCCAGCCGTGCCTGGGTGCGGCCCGAAAGCACCACCACCGCGCCCTGGCGCAGGTAGTGGCGAACGATTTCACCACCCAGGTTGCCGGCGGCGCCGGTGACCAGCGCCACCTTGCCGGCCAGGCGGCCGGACTGTGCGCCAACAGTGGTGCCGGCGCTGCCGGCCGTGGCGGGTGCTGCGGTCTTGGTGTTCGTCATGTCAGATCTCCGGGTACTTGCAATCGTTGGGCGTGCATTGGGGTGGGGCCGCTCAGGCACGTTCGCCCGCTGCCCAGGCCTCGAACAGCGCGTCGCGGCTGCGCAGGCCGGGGGCGGGCAGGGCATGGTTGACGACGTAGTTGGCGCCTTGGTGCTTGTTGTCCCACATGGCCTGGTGGGCGGCGGGCAGGTCGTGCCAGGGCACGACGGTGGGCTCGGCACAGCACCAGCGTGTACGAGTGATCGGCGCCCTGTCCGCCGTACTCCGGGTCGTACTCCAGTCCGAAAC
>JBBQIA010000130.1:0-5629 GCA_038324485.1 Lysobacterales bacterium | reverse complement strand
AGCGCGCTGACGATGCCGTCGCCCGAACTCACACGATCGAGGCACAGCAAGTGGCCGGAGGTTTCGCCGCCGAGCACCGCATCGTGCTCGAGCAAGGCCTGATGCACGTAGCGGTCGCCAACCTTGGTGCGCAGGAAGCCGATGCCTCGTCGCGCAAAAGCCTGCTCGAGCCCGTAGTTGGTCATCAAGGTGCCGACCACCGGACCGCGCAAGCGGCCCGACTGCTGCCAGTCGTCGGCCAAAATCCACAGCAGGTCATCGCCGTCGCAGACGACGCCCTCGCCATCGACGAACAGCACGCGGTCGCCGTCGCCGTCGAAGGCAATGCCCAACTCGGCACCGGTCTCGCGAACGCGCGCCGCCAGAGCCTGCGGGTGCGTCGAACCGACGCCGTCATTGATGTTGACGCCGTTGGGCTCGACGCCAATGGCGTCGACGCGCGCGCCCAGCTCTCGGAACACCAGCGGGCCCAGCTGATACGTCGCGCCATGCGCGCAGTCGACCACGATGCGCATGCCGTCGAAACCGAAGCGTCGCGGCACCGAGCCCTTGCAGGCTTCGACATACCGGGCGACGGCGTCGCGAGTGCGGATGGCCTTGCCCAGCTTCTCCGACGCGACGGTGGAGAACGGGACTTCCAGTGCCGCCTCAATCGAGAGCTCGGTCGCGTCATCGAGCTTCTCGCCTTCCGCCGAGAAAAACTTGATGCCGTTGTCGAAGTGCGGATTGTGCGACGCGCTGATGACGATGCCGCCGTCGGCGCGAAGTGAGCGCGTCAGGTGCGAGACCGCCGGCGTGGGCATCGGACCCATCAGCTGGACGTCTACCCCTGCGGCGACGAGGCCAGCTTCCAGCGCAGCTTCGAACATGTAGTTCGAAATGCGGGTGTCTTTGCCGATGACGACCAGCGGCTTGCGCCAATCGCCGTCGCCGCGCCGCGCACAGAGGGCGTGGCCATAGGCATTGCCCAGACGCAGGACGAAGTCGGCAGAAATGACGCCCTCGCCCACCCGACCCCGTATGCCGTCGGTGCCGAAATACTTGCGCGCCGACACTTACGCGACCTCGCGCGGGGCCGGGCGACGGCCCATCAGGGCGATCAATGCGGCCAGCTTGTCGCGCATCTGGCGACGGTCGACGATGACGTCGACGGCGCCATGCTCGACCAAGAACTCGCTGCGCTGAAAGCCTTCCGGCAAGCGTTCGCGGACGGTTTGTTCGATCACTCGCGGGCCGGCAAAGCCGATCAGGGCTTTGGGTTCGGCCACATTGATGTCGCCCAACATGCCCAGCGAGGCCGACACGCCGCCCGTGGTCGGATGCGTGAGCACCGAAATGTAGGGCACGCCGGCCTTGCGCAAGCGGGCAATGGCGGCCGAGGTCTTCGCCATCTGCATCAGCGAGAACAGGCCTTCCTGCATGCGTGCACCGCCGGTGGCCGAGAAGCACACCAAGGCGCTGCGATCGGCCAAGGCGCGCTCGGCGGCGAGGGCAAAACGCTCACCCACCACTGATCCCATCGATCCACCCATAAAGCGGAACTCGAAGGCCGCGACGCAGACGGGCATGCCCGCAAGACGTCCGGCACCGGCCACAAGCGCGTCCTTTTCGCCAACGGCACGCTGGCTGGCCTTGATGCGGTCGGCGTATTTTTTCTGATCGCGAAACTTCAGCACATCGACCGGCCCGAGGTGTTCCCCGATTTCCTCAAAGCTGTCGTCGTCAAGAAAGTGTGCGATGCGCTCACGCGCCGTAATCGGCATGTGGTGGTCGCACTTCGGGCAAACGTGCTGGTGTTCATCCAGTTCAGGCGCGTAGAGGGCCGCGCCGCAGTTGTCACACTTTTCCCAGAGGCCTTCGGGGACGCCGCGCTTGCCGCCGCCTTGCGTGCGAATGCCGCCAAGTTTGAGTTTGTTCAACCAGCTCATGGTGGGCCCTGAATGTGCGGGGCCCGTAGTCTAGCGCGGCGAACTGGGTGTCAGCCGTCCAGCCCGGCGCGGATGGGGCGCAGGAAGTCGCGGGCGGCCACCACCGGGTCTGAGGCGTCGGCCAAGGCCTGAACCAAGGCGCTACCAACGATGACACCGTCGCCGTGCTGGGCCAGATCGCGCGCGGATGCGGCGTCCTTGATGCCAAAACCAATCAGGACCGGCACGGGGCTGTGCGTCCGCAGCACGGCGGCCTTCGCGGCCACGTCGACCGAATCCACTTTGCTGGCGCCGGTCACCCCGGCAAAGCTGACGTAGTAGAGGTAACCCTGCGCGTTCTGGCGCAGCGGTGCCATCCGCGCCTCGGTGGTGGTGGGCGCGACCAACGCGATCAAATGCAAGCCGCGAGCGGTCAGCACCTCGCGCACCGGGTCGGCTTCTTCGGGCGGCAAATCAACCAGCAGCACACCGTCAACGCCGGCGGCCGCTGCCTCGTCGGCGAAACGCTCGACGCCGCGCATCTCGACAGGGTTGAGGTAACCCATCAGCACGATCGGCGTCTCGACATCCTGCTCGCGGAATTGGCGGACGGCTTCGATGACGAAGCTCAGCCCAACCTTACGGACGATGGCGCGCTCGGAGGACTTCTGGATGACCGGGCCGTCCGCCATCGGGTCGGAGAACGGCACGCCGAGCTCAATGAGGTCGGCTCCGCCCTCAACCAGCGCGTGCATTACCGGCACCGTGGACTCCCGCGAGGGATCGCCGACCGTAATGAAGGGCACCAAAGCCTTGCGTCCGGCAGCCTTCAAGGCGACCAGTCGAAGGTCAATGCGATTCTTTTGGGTCGCCGAAATCGCGGCATTCGTTGCCGCCATCACCGCGGCCACAGCAGCGTTAACGCCGGCGGTCATAGCGAGATTCCTTCGCGCTCGGCGATGGTGAAGATGTCTTTGTCGCCGCGGCCGGAGAGGTTCACCAGCACGCGCTGATCTTTGCGCATGTCACGAGCCAGCTTCATCGCGAAGGCGACAGCATGGCTGCTCTCCAGGGCGGCCAGAATGCCCTCGGTGCGCGCCAACAGGTGGAAGGCTTCCATGCACTCGGTGTCGGTGATGCCGACGTAGGTGGCGCGATGCGTGTCTTTCAGGAACGCGTGCTCCGGACCCACGCCGGGATAATCGAGGCCCGCCGAGATCGAGTGCGTCTCGGTGATCTGGCCGTCGTCATCGCAGATCAGATACGTGCGATTGCCGTGCAACACGCCAGGGCGACCCGCCACCAGCGACGCGGAGTGGCGCCCGGTCTCGACGCCGTCACCCGCCGCTTCGGCCCCATACAGCGCCACATCGCGGTCGTTGAGGAAGGCGTGGAACATGCCGATGGCATTGCTGCCGCCGCCGACGCAGGCCACGACGGCCTCGGGCAGCGCGCCGTATTCGGTGAGCATCTGCGCGCGGGATTCTTTGCCGACCACGGCGTTGAAGTCGCGCACCAGCGTCGGGTACGGGTGCGGACCGGCCACCGTGCCAATGATGTAAAAGGTGTCGTGGACGTTGCTAACCCAATCACGAAGCGCTTCGTTGAGGGCGTCTTTCAGGGTCTTGCTGCCGCTCTCAACCGGCACCACGGTGGCACCGAGCAGCTTCATGCGGTACACGTTCGGTGCTTGGCGGACGACGTCAGTCGAACCCATGTAGACCACGCACTCGAGCCCCAAGCGGGCGGCGACGGTGGCCGAGGCCACGCCGTGCTGGCCGGCGCCGGTCTCAGCGATGATGCGGGTCTTCCCCATCCGCTTGGCCAACATGGCCTGGCCGATGGTGTTGTTGATCTTGTGCGCGCCGGTGTGGTTCAGGTCTTCGCGCTTCAGCAAAATCTGCGCACCGCCGACTTTCGCGGAAAGCCTGGCCGCGTGATAAATCGGGCTGGGACGACCGACGTAATGCTTGTAGTCGTCCGCGAGCTCGGCTTGGAAGTCCGGGTCGGACTGCGAGATGCGATACGCCTCGGCCAGTTCGGCCAAGGGCTGCATCAGGGTTTCGGCGACGAAGCTTCCACCGTAGGGGCCGAAGTGCCCGCGGGCATCCGGATACTGGTGGAAGTCCTCAACGGAGGGGGGGATCTGCGATGCAGCCATCGGCGCGACGAACCTCTTGAACGAAACGAATCATCCGCTCCCCGTCCTTGCGACCGGGGGCGGCCTCGATGCCACTGGACACGTCGACGCCGAACGGCCGCGTGTGGCGGACCGCGTCGAAGACGTTGTCGGGAGTTAGCCCGCCAGCAAGAAGCCAAGGCTTTTGCAGCGTGGGCAGGGCGCTCCAATCGAATTGACTGCCCTGCCCGCCCTGCTCGCCTGCCTTGTGGCCGTCGAGCAGATAAGCATCTGCCGAAGGGTAGCGGTTTGCCATGGCCTGCGCAGCCCCAACGCCCTCACCCATAGGCAAAGTCTTCACATAGGGCAGGCCGAATCGCTCGCAAAACGCCAGCGCTTCCGTCCCGTGAAACTGCAGCAGGGTCGGCCGCAGCGCACGGATCGCGGCGCGCACCTCGTCTTCGGCTGGATCCAGAAATAAGGCCACCACCTGCGCCAGCGGCGGCACGGCGGGACGCAGGGCGGCGGCTTCCGCAAGGCTGAGCGCGCGCTTGCTGCCCGGCACAAAAATAAAGCCAAGCGCGTCGGCCCCGAGTTCACCGGCTAGGCGCACGTCTCCGGGTCGGGTGAGGCCGCAAAACTTGATGCGGGTGCGCTGAGGCAAGGTGGACGTCATGGCAAATCCTCAGGCGTCAATGTCAGAAAACGGCAGCACGATCAAAGGCCGCGGGCGATCCACCCAGCCTTCGGGCAGAGACACCACTTCAGGAAGATGCCAGTCCCGCGGGTAGCGCGGACCCAGAAACGTGAGCCCGGCGGCGCTGGCCGTGGGCCCGGCGACGCGACGATCGCGGCCAGCCAGCAGTTCCGCCATCCAAGCCTCGGGCTGCTCGCCGCGACCGATCAGCAGCAGGCTGCCGACGATGTTGCGCACCATGTGATGCAGAAAGGCGTTGGCTTGAATCTCGACGACAATCTGCTCGTCCTCGCGCAGCACGCTGATGGCGTGCAGGTCGCGCATCGGGTGACGAGCTTGGCACTGCGAGGTGCGAAACGCGCTGAAGTCGTTCTCGCCGAGCAGGACCTGCGCGGCCCGATGCATTGCCTCGGCATCCAGCGGGCGCGGCTCCCAGCTGAGGTGCTCACGCAGCAGCGCCGGCCGCACGCGGCGATTCAGGAGCCGGTAGCGGTAGCTCCTGGAACGCGCGGCAAAGCGGGCGTGGAAGGCATCGGCCACCGGCTGGGCCCAGAGCACCCGAACGGATTTCGGCAGTGCGGTGTTCACGCCGTCTACGAAAGCCTGCAGCGGACGCTGGGCCTCCGTGTCGAGGTGCACGACTTGCTGGGTGGCATGAACGCCCGCGTCGGTGCGGCCGGCGCAGACCGCATCGACCGGATGCTGGAGGATGCGGGACAGGCCCAGCTCAACCGCAGCCTGCACGGACGGGCCGTCCGCGAGGCGCTGCCAGCCGGAAAAACCGCTGCCGTCGTATTCGATGCCGAGTGCGTAGCGCATGGACGACGGTGCCGCGGGCGCGAAGCCCGCGGCGTCGGGCTTAGCCGATTTGCTGCAGCAGGCGATCGGCCTCGGCGCGCGCCTCGG
>JBBQIA010000129.1:0-5641 GCA_038324485.1 Lysobacterales bacterium | reverse complement strand
TTGGGCTTGGAAGAAATCAGCGCCGAGTCGAGCACCGTGCACAGCAACTTCGGTGCGCCGGCCCCGCATGTGCATCCGGGCGAAACCCGCTGGCGCCCTGAGTTCGACGTGCTGCCCGCGTTCAACCCGCGCTCGCAGGTGATTGGCGTCAATCGCATTGAGGGCCTCACGTTTACCGTGCTGGCGCCCGGCGCGCTGGAAGAAGGCAGCTTCGTCGCCGGCCAAGGCGGCGCGGTGCGCTTCGACGGCAGCTTCGACGCCTTGGTAGACGGCAGCCGCAGCCTGTTCGTTGACTTGGGCGGCGGTGCTTTGGCCGGCTCGGGCGGCAGTCGCGCCGCGCAGTACATGCTGCTCGACCAAGCCATTCGCGAAGCCAAGCCGGCGCCCTCGCCGATGATGATGGTGAGCCCCGGCCACGGCCTGCTAACGCCGGCCGGCCGCGAAGCGATGACGCGCTACCTGCGCGGCGGACGCGTGGTGTTTCACGTTGATCGTGCGGCGGACATTCGCCAAGTGATTGCTCTGGGCCAGCGATACGGCTTCCAGCCCGTCGTGGCCGGCGGTGCGGAAGCGTGGCTGGTGGCGTCCGATTTGGCCGCGGCCAAAGTGCCGGTGCTGCTGGACGCGCTGATTAACCTGCCGAGCAGCTTCGACCAGCTGGGCGCGCGCTTAGACAATGCCGCCAAGCTGCAGGCCGCCGGCGTCACCATCGCTTTCTCGCAGGACGGCGACGCCACCCACAACGCGCGCAAGATTCGTCAGCTGGCCGGCGTGGCCGCCGCCAATGGATTGCCTTGGGACGCGGCCTTGGCCGCACTCACCAGCGGGCCGGCGAAAATCTTCGGCATCGACAGCCGCTTGGGCAGCATCGAAGTGGGCAAGACCGCCGACCTCGTGCTCTGGAACGGTGATCCGCTGGAAGTGACCACCACAGCGACGCAGGTGTTTATGGGTGGACGCGCGGTGTCGATGCAGTCGCGTCAGACCCTGCTGCGCGACCGCTACATGGCGCCGAAAGGCGAGCGGCCGCGGCAGTATCCGGCGACGCAATAAGCGCTCGCCGCGTAAGCGTCAACGGCCCGCGCAATTCGGCGGGCCGCTCCTTACAGTCCGAGGGCGAACAGCCCTAAACAGACCAGCAGGCCGATGCCCGGCACCACCACGGTGAGTGCCGCCATTGGCTTGTAGGCCGCTTGATGCGTCTCGCCGCAGATCGCTCGGATGGTCGTGACCACGTAGCCGTTGTGCGGCAGCGAGTCGAGCACGCCGGACGAGATCGCCACGGATCGATGCAGCTGATCCGGGTTCACGCCTTGGGCCAAGAAAATCGGCGCAAGAATCGGCAGGGCGATGGCCTGACCACCGGACGCCGAACCGGTCATTGCCGCAATCATGCTGACCGCGATGGCCGCGCTGGCCACGCCCGATCCGGGCAAATGCGTGACCGCGTCCACCGCCACGGCGAAGGCCGGCGACAGCTTGGCCACCGCGCCGAAGCCCACGACGGCTGCCGTATTACCGATGGCAATCAGCGCGCCCGTGCTGCCTTCGCCAATGGCTTTACCGGGCGTGCGCAGGGTGCGGAAGCACAGCAGGGCCACGGCGATGCAGCCCGCGAGCAGAGCGACGATCAGGGCCGACACCTGAAAGCGATCGTGCAGGGCGAAGGACACCAGCAGCACGGTGAGCGTCGGCAGCAAGGCGGCCCACAGCGGCGGCAGGTCGGTACGCATGCCCGCGGGGTCACCGTCGCGCTCGACGAAGCCTTCGCCGCGCGCTTTCGCGCGCTTCAGCATCCAGCCCAGCCACAGCTGGCCTAGGCCTGCCATCACCAAGGCTGTCACCAAACTGGCGGGCCACGCCGCCCAAGGCGAGGTGCCGAGGTATTGAATCGGAATCCAGTTTTGAATTTCCGGAGAGCCGGCCGAGGTCATCGTGAAGGTGACCGAACCAAACGCCAGCGTGGCCGGGATAAATCGGCGCGGCAAATCGGCCGAGCGAAACAGCGCGAGTGCGGCCGGATAGACCGAGAACGCCACGACAAACAGACTGACGCCGCCGTAAGTCAGGATGGCGCAGGCCAGCACCACAGCCAGCGCGGCGTGCGATGGCCCGAGATGACGCATGACCGAGGTGGCAATCGCGTCCGCAGCACCGCTGTCTTCCATCAGCTTGCCGAAGATTGAGCCCAGCAAAAACATGAAGAACCAGTTGGCGACGAAGCCGGTAAACCCGCTCATGTAGGCCGTAACAAGGTTCGGCATGCCTTCGGCGGCCAGCGGCGGCAGCAGGGCCATGCCCGAGGTCAGCGCCACAATGCCGGCACACAGCGGCGTGGCGACAAACAGATTCCAGCCGCGCATGGTCAGCACGATCAGCAGGGCAAGGGCGAGGGCGAGGCCGATGGCGCTCAGCATCCGTGGGGCTCCGGGTTGTACAAGGCCCGCAGGATGCGCGGCGCGGCCGAGCGCCGTGATTGGACGAAGGTACAGGTGCCTGCACGGCGGGCACGACCTAGTCTGCTGGCACTCGCGCCGGGGGGCGCACTCTTTCTATTCGGGGATCACCATGCTTCGCAGCCCACTGAGCTACGCCATTCATGCCGCACTGCTGGCGGGCGTCATCGCCGCGCCGGCGGCCTTCGCCCAGAGCGCCACGCCGCAGACCGGCAGCGAGACCGTGACGCTTGACGCCGTCAAGGTCACCGCCCGTAAGCGCGAAGAGACCCTGCAAGACGTGCCGGTGGCGGTTACCGCCTTCACCGCCGACGCGCTGGATCGCTTGGGCACGTCGGACATCGCCGACCTGGATGCGCAGGTGCCGAACCTGACCATCTATGCGGCGCGCGGCTCCAACACCACGCTGACCGCGTTTATCCGCGGCGTTGGCCAAGCCGACCCGCTGTGGGGCGTTGATCCCGGCGTTGGTTTGTATCTCGACGACGTTTACATCGCGCGTCCGCAGGGCGCCCTGCTGGACGTGTTCGACGTGGAGCGCATCGAAGTGCTGCGCGGCCCGCAGGGCACGCTGTACGGCAAGAACACCATCGGCGGCGCCATCAAGTACATCTCGCGCGGCCTGCCCACCGAGACTCAGGGCAATGCCTCGGTCACCCTCGGCAACTATGGCCAGATGGACGTCAAGGCGGCCATTGGCGGCTCGATCGCTGAGAACGGCGGCCTGCGTGGTCGCCTTGCGGTGGCCAAGCTCACCCGCGACGGCTTCGGCGAAAATCTCGTCACCGGCGAAGACGTGAGCGACAAAGACGTATTCGCCATTCGCGGCGCCTTGGGTGCCTTCGTCAACGACGACCTCGACATTCAATTCGCCTTCGACCGCGTCGAAGACAACAGCGGCGTGCGCGGCGCGCAGATGCTGGAGCGCAGCCTGCACCCGCTGACCTTCGCGTTTCAGCCCGGCGCGACCTCGGTCATCCCCTTGAACTCGCGTTACGACGTGCGCAACGGCATGCCGAACGTCAACGAGACCACGGTGGAAGGCGCTTCGGCCACGGTGAACTGGCGTGCCGGCGAGAACCTCACGCTGAAGTACGTGCTGGCCAAGCGTCAGAGCGACACCGAAACCAATATCGACTTCGACACCACGCCATTCCCGGTGGCCGACGTCAAAGCCTTCTACTCGGATGAGCAGGTCAGCCACGAACTGCAGGCCAACTGGGATGCCGGTGGCCGCTCGCGCGGCGTGGTCGGCCTGTACGCCTTTGACGGCCAAGCCGGCGGTCAGGTGCTGAACAACTTCTGGAACATCAGCTTCGGCGACACGCAGGGCACGATGTTCACCGAGAGCGTGGCGATTTATGCCGACTGGACCTTCGATCTGTCGGATCGCATGTCCTTGGACCTCGGCGCGCGCTATACCGATGAAGACAAGCGTGCGGTCGTGCTCAACCGTGGCTACACGAATGCCACCTTCACCGTGCCGAGCGGCGCCGTGGCGGCAAACTTCGACAAGACCATTGGCTTTAAGAATGCGTCGCCGAAGATCGCCATCAATTACGACGTCAGCGACGACGTGATGATCTACGCGCTGGCCTCGCGCGGCTTTAAGTCGGGCGGCTTCAACATCCGTGCGCAGGCGACGGCCGTGCCGCGTTCGGCGAATCCGTTCGATGACGAGCAGGTCGACAGCTTCGAGATTGGCGCCAAGATGGGCCTGCTCGATCAGCGTCTGTTCTTGAATCTCGCGGCCTTCCACAACAACTACAAAGACATCCAGCTCTCGGTCTTCACTGAGATTCCGGGCGGCGGCTTCTTCGGCGACTTCACCAATGCCGGCAAAGGCACGGTGCAGGGCCTTGAGGTCGAGTACCAGTGGCTGGTGACGAATGGCTTCAGCGTGACCGGCAACTTGGCGTGGTTGGATGCCCAGTACGACGAGTTCCGCTACGCCGGTGTCAACATCGCCAACGAGCAGGAATTCACCAACGCGCCGGAGTTCTCGGGTGCGATCAATCTGGAATGGCGCACTGCCGTAGGCGCTGCCGGCGAACTGTCGGCTCGCGTCGGCTACAGCTACCAGAGCGAAGTGATCGCGACCACCGAAATCCTGCGGGCGCAAACCCCGCCGCTCGGTCGTCCGCCGATCACGCAGGAAGGCTATGGCTTGGTGACTGCGGGCGTTCGCTGGGACGGCGGTGGCGCATGGTCGGTGGCTTTGCAAGGCACCAACCTGGCCGACAAGGAGTACCTGACGACGGGCTACAACCTGAACTCGGCGCTCGGCGTTTACACCGGCTTCTACGGCGCGCCGCGTCAGTACAGCCTGTCGGTTCGCTACGCGTTCTGATCGGCGCGTGAGCCACGTCACTCGCTTAGCGACACCGCTGATGGTCGCCAGCCTACTTGCAGGCAGCGCGACCGACCCGGCTCCGCCCCTGCCCACGCTGCGAATCGATTCGCAGCGCGTGGCGGTGGCGGGCCTGTCTTCGGGGGCCTACATGGCCACGCAGGTGCACGTGGCGCTCAACGCACGTGTGCAGGGCGCAGCCCTGTTTGCCGGTGGCCCGTATGGCTGCGCGCAGGGCTCGCTGGAGCAAGCCTTGGGACCCTGCATGCTGGCCGAGCCCGCGCCTGATGCGGCGACCTTGGTGACGGCCGCCACGCAGCGCGCCAAGGACGGACTGATCGATCCCGCTAGCGCGTTTGACGGCGATCGCGTGCTGATCGTGCATGGCGAAAAAGATTTGATCGTGTCGCCGAAGCTCGCGACCGTGAGCAGCCAATTTTACGAATCCTTTAGCGAGGGTCTGGTGGTGCCGGTGATAGACCGACCCGCGACGCTCGCGCACACCTTCCCGACGCTGAGCGCCGGCTCGTCCTGCGAGACGGCCGAGTCACCGTGGCTGGGCGCCTGCGGCATCGATGGCGCACGTCAGGCAATGGTCGCCCTGTTTGGCGCCTTGCCCGAAGGGCAGGCTGAAGCCCGCGGCACGCTGACGGCCTTCGATCAAGGCGAGTTTCGCCCGCAAGACGGCGGCGCTGGCATCGCCGATACCGGCTACGTCTACGTGCCCACCGAGTGCGCCGACGCGGCCTGCGGCGCGCTGGTGGTGTTTCACGGCTGCCAGCAAAACGTCGAATCCATCGGCGAGATCTTCGTGCGCGAGGCCGGCTTTAATCGC
>JBBQIA010000128.1:0-5687 GCA_038324485.1 Lysobacterales bacterium | reverse complement strand
CCCGATAAAAGCCCTCGCGGAACTCTGCAAAGCGCCCCTGCTCGATCGCCGCCCGTATGCGCTCCATCAGGCGAACGTAGTGACGAAGGTTGTGAGTCGTGGCCAGCATCGAGGCCAAAATCTCGTTGCACTTGTCCAAATGGCGAAGGTAGCTGCGGGTGAAGCCGCCCATGCAGGTGGCGCAGTCGCAGCCGGGCTCAATCGGGCGGAGGTCGTGTTCGTACTTCTGATTGCGGATGCGCACCTGGCCGAAGTCAGTGAAGTAATGGCCGTTGCGGGCGTTTCGAGTGGGCATCACGCAGTCGAACATGTCGATGCCGCGCGCCACCGCTTCCACGATGTCCTCGGGCTTGCCCACGCCCATCAGGTAGCGCGGCTTGTCCTCGGGCAGCTGCGGGCAAATCGCTTCGAGCGTGCGTTCTCGCTCGGCGGCGGGCTCGCCCACGGCCAGCCCGCCCACGGCATAGCCGTCGAAATCCAACTGCTTCAGGCCTTCGGCAGATCGCGTGCGCAGTTCGGGATACACGCCGCCCTGCACGATGCCAAACAGGGCCGCATCGTTGCCCTCGTGGGCGCGCTTCGAGCGCTCGGCCCAGCGCAGCGACAGCTCCATCGACTTCTGCGCCACGATTTCGGTGGCCGGGTACGGCGTGCACTCGTCGAAAATCATCACGATGTCCGAGCCCAGCACGCGCTGAATCTGCATACTTTCCTCCGGCCCCAGAAACACTTTTCGGCCGTCCACCGGCGAGGCAAAGGTGACCCCGGCTTCGGTGATTTTTCGCTTGTGTGCCAGCGAAAACACCTGAAAGCCGCCGGAGTCGGTGAGGATCGGCTTCGACCAGCGCGTAAAGCCGTGCAGCGAGCCGTGCGCTTCGATCACCTCAAGGCCCGGCCGCAGGTACAAATGAAACGTGTTGCCGAGGATGATCTCGGCGCCCAAGGCCTCGACCTCGACGGGGCGCATGGCCTTCACCGTGCCGTAAGTACCGACGGGCATGAAGGCGGGCGTTTCGATCGTGCCGCGCGGAAAGCTGATTCGACCCCGCCGCGCCGCGCCGTCCTGCGCGAGCGCCTGAAACTGCATTCGGCTCATTCGCCCTGCCCCTCGCGCTGCGGCCACAGCAACATGGCGTCGCCGTAGCTGAAGAAACGATAGCGCTGCGCCACCGCGTGTCGGTAGGCCGACATGATGCGATCGAAGCCGGCAAAGGCGCTGACCAACATCATCAGCGTCGATTCGGGCAGATGAAAATTGGTGAACAGCGCATCGGCCGCTTGAATGCGGTGGCCTGGCGTAATGAAAATTTGCGTGTCGCCGGCGAAGGGCAGCACCTCGCCGTCGCGCCATGCGGTTTCAAGGGCGCGAATCACGGTCGTGCCCACGGCAATGACGCGCCCCCCGCGCGCCTTGGTGGCCCGAATCTGCTGACACAGCTCGGCGCCAACGTTCAACCACTCGCTGTGCATCACGTGGTCGCGCACGTGGTCGGCGCGCATCGGCTGAAACGTGCCCGCACCCACGTGCAGCGTGATGTGGCCAAACTCGATGCCGCGCGCCTGCAGCGCAGCCAGCAAAGGCTCATCAAAGTGCAGGCCGGCTGTGGGCGCTGCCACCGCCCCCACATGCTTAGAAAACACCGTCTGGTAACGCTCGTCATCGCGAATGTCGGCCTCGCGCTCGATGTAGGGCGGCAGCGGCATCCGCCCCGCGCGGAGCAGCACTTTATCGATGGGTTCCGGCGTCTCGAAACGCAGACGGTAGAACTCGCCGTCTCGGCCAAGCACCGTCACCACCGTGCCCTCATCAAGGGTGATCGTGCTGTCGGGCTTCGGCGACTTGCTGGCGCCGACTTGCGCGCGCACTTCGTGGGCGCCGGTCACGCGCTCCAGCAAAATTTCCACGCGGCCGCCGGTGGCCTTCGTACCGAACAGGCGCGCCGGGATGACCCTCGTGTCGTTGAACACCAGAAGGTCGCCGGGCTGCAGCAGGCCGGGCAGATCGCGGACGTGGCCGTCCACCAGCGGTGCAGTGCCCGAGGACACCTGCAGCAAGCGCGACGCCGAACGTTCGGCCAAGGGCTCCTGCGCAATCAACTCGGGCGGCAGGTCGTAGTGAAAGTCGGACTTCTTCATGGATCGGCTTGACGGGCCGTTCCCTTCAGGGCGTCAGGCGACGCGGGGCCGCGATTGTACGCGGCCAAACCGGCGTCTCGAAGCCTGCCCTCGACTTGGCCTTGCCCTGCCGCAGGCGCAGACTCCAAGGTCTCACCCGCTTGGAGTGCTTCATGACCATTCGCGCTTTCGCCGCCACCGCCTCTAAGGGCGCTCTGCAACCCTTCGAGTACGATGCCGGGCCGCTGCCGCCCGAATTCGTTGAAGTGCAGGTGGAGCACTGCGGGCTCTGCCACTCCGACCTCAGCATGATCAATAACGACTGGGGCAATGCGCGCTACCCGCTGGTGCCGGGCCACGAAGCCATCGGCCGCGTTATCGCTGTCGGGCCGGAAGCCAAGCGCGTCAAGGTCGGCGACCGCGTCGGCGTGGGCTGGTTCGACAGCAGCTGCATGTCCTGCGAGCAGTGCCTTTCCGGCCACCACAATATTTGCGGCAAGACCAGCGGCCTCATCGTCTCCGGCTACGGCGGCTTCGGCGAGCGCGTCCGGGCCCACTGGGTTTGGACCACCCCGATTCCCGAGGGCGTCGACGCCTCGCGCGCTGGCCCCCTGCTTTGCGGCGGCATCACGGTGTTTGGCCCGATTGCCCACTTCGGCATCAAGCCCACCGACCGCGTCGGCGTCGTCGGCATCGGCGGGCTCGGGCACCTAGCCCTGCAGTTCTTGAATGCTTGGGGCTGCGAGGTCACCGCCTTCACGTCTAGCGAAGCGAAACATGCAGAAGCCATCCGGCTCGGCGCCCATCGGGCGGTCATCAGCACCGACGCCAAAGCTTTGGGCAAGGAGTCAGGCAAATTCGATTTCATCCTAGTGACCGCCAACGTGACCCTACCCTGGGATGCCTACCTGTCCGCGCTGGCTCCGGGCGGGCGGCTGCACTTTGTGGGCGCTGTGCTCGAACCGGTCCCGGTCGCCGCGTTCACGCTTATTGGCGGGCAGAAATCGATCAGCGGCTCGCCCTTGGGCAGCCCGGCAACCGTGTCGCAAATGCTCGAATTTTGCGCCCGACACGAGATTGCCCCGGAAGTGGAGCGCTTCCCAATGTCCAAGCTCAACGACGCGATTGAGCACCTGCATGCCGGCAAAGCGCGCTATCGCGTAGTGCTGGACGCTGACTTCAGTTAACCGAGCCGGATCACCGCCTCGTCGCTATCCACCCTCACGCTCCGCCGACCGGGGCGTGAGGCTATACTTCGCACGCTCTTGCTCGTGGCGGGAGAAGCTCCGGTTTCAGGCGTGTATTGCCTGCGCTGTCGCTGCCGAAGGCGCAACGCCCGTAATCGCTCAGGCCCCCGAACCGTCACGCGCGAGCAACTCTGGAGAGACCGGCCCATGCCGGCGCCGAAGGTGCACGTAGGTCCCGCTTCTGGGCCTGCAAAACTCTCAGGCAAAAGGACAGAGGGGCGACCTTCCATCTCCGGACATCGCCATGAGCACGCCTACGCTTCGCGCCCTCGAGCACCACGACGCCTTCCTTGAGCGGCACATCGGTCCGAATGAGATCGAAATCGCCCACATGCTGTCAGCAATCGGCCAGCCGTCGCTGGACGCCATGACCGACGCCAACGTACCGGCCTCCATCCGCTCGACCACACCTCTGGCTCTGCCCGAGCCCGTCAGCGAAGTCGAAGCCATCGCCAAGATTCGCGCGATCGCCTCGAAGAACCAAATTTTCCGCAGCTTCATCGGCCAGGGCTACTACGGCACGCATACGCCGAACGTCATCCTGCGCAACATCCTCGAAAACCCCGCGTGGTACACGGCCTACACGCCCTACCAAGCCGAGATTTCGCAGGGCCGAATGGAGGCACTGATCAACTTCCAGACCATGGTGACCGACCTCACCGGCATGGAAATTGCCGGCGCGTCCTTGCTTGACGAAGCCACCGCCGCCGCGGAAGCCATGACCTTGGCGAAGCGCTCGGCCAAGTCGAAGTCGAACGTGTTCTTGGTCGCCGGCGACGTTCACCCGCAGACCTTGGAAGTGCTGAACACTCGGGCCGAACCGCTGGGCCTAACCGTTCACGTGGCGCGCGGCACCGACGATTTCCACACTGCCTTGGCGGCGGGCGATTACTTCGGCGTGCTTGCGCAGTACCCGGCCTCCAGCGGCTGGATCGACGATTGGGCGCGCGACGCCGAAGCCATCCACGCGCACCAAGCGCTGTTCGTCGTCGCCACCGACCTGCTCGCCCTCACCCTGCTCAAGCCGCCCGGCGAGATGGGCGCCGACATCGTGGTCGGCAACACCCAGCGCTTCGGCGTGCCCTTCGGCTTCGGTGGTCCGCATGCGGCCTTCATGGCCTGCCGCGACGCCTACAAGCGCTCGATGCCGGGCCGCCTGATCGGCGTCTCAATTGATGCAGAAGGCAAGCCGGCTTATCGCCTGACACTGCAGACCCGCGAACAGCACATTCGCCGCGAGAAGGCCACGTCGAACATCTGCACGGCGCAGGTGCTGCTGGCCGTGATGGCCTCGATGTACGCCGTGTATCACGGCCCAGAAGGCCTCACCCGCATCGCTCAGCGCGTGGCGCGTCTCACGGCCATTCTCGCCGAGGGCCTGCGCGGCATGGGCCTGCCGCTCGTCCACGAAACGGCCTTCGACACGCTTTGTATCGACATGGGCGATGCTCGTGATGCCGTGCTGGCTCGCGCTTCGGCCGCGCGCATGAACCTGCGCCAGCGCGCGGACGGGTCGCTCTGCCTCTCGCTCGACGAAACCACCACCCGCAAAGACGTGGAAGACCTGTGGCGCGTTTTCGGCGGCGATGCGGTCGCCCTGCCGTCGGTGGAGGCCCTCGACGCGACGGCGCGCAGCCTGATTCCGGATGCGCTCCGTCGCGGCCGCGCCTTCAAGCAGCATCCGGTGTTCAACACGCACCACAGCGAGCACGAACTGCTGCGCTACATGAGCATGCTGGCCGACCGCGACTTGGCGATGGACCGCACGATGATCCCGCTGGGCTCGTGCACGATGAAGCTCAATGCCACCGCCGAAATGATTCCGGTGACTTGGCCCGAGTTCGCCAACCTCCACCCCTTTGCGCCGGCCGATCAAGCGCAGGGCTACTACGAGCTCATCTCGACGCTGGAAGCCATGGTCGTCGAGTGCACCGGCTATGACGCCGTCAGCCTGCAGCCGAATTCCGGCGCGCAGGGCGAGTACGCCGGCCTGCTGGCCATTCGCGGCTATCACCGTTCGCGCGGTGACGATCATCGAAACATTTGCCTCATCCCCGAATCAGCGCACGGCACCAATCCGGCGTCGGCGCAGATGGTCGGCATGGACGTGGTGGTGGTGGCCTGCGACGAAGACGGCAATGTCGATGTGGCGGATCTGCGCACCAAGGCCGAGAAGCATTCGGCCAATCTGGCGGCGCTAATGGTCACCTACCCCTCGACGCACGGTGTGTTCGAAGAAGCCATCGTCGAGATCTGCGAAATCGTCCATGCGCACGGCGGACAGGTCTACACCGACGGCGCCAACATGAATGCGCTGGTCGGCGT
>JBBQIA010000127.1:0-5689 GCA_038324485.1 Lysobacterales bacterium | reverse complement strand
ATTGTGGTGCCCGAAGGGGCTGCCGCCCTCGAAGGCCTGCAAGTGAACACCATCGTTCTCGATGGTGACGCGCGCTGGGTGGGCACCTCCGGCGGCCTGTTTCGACATACCGACCGCGACGGCCTAAAACCGGTTGGCGTTGGCGCCTTCGACGGCACGGCCCTGCGAATCCGCGCCGTCCTGCCGCTCGACGAACGCCGCGTGCTTCTGGGTACCGAGGACGGCATTCGCTTGGTGGATGGCGCGCAAGTGAGCGTGCCGGACTGGGCGCAGCTCCTCAGTGGGCGAATGGTCACCTCGCTTCTGCAACTTGAAGACGGGCGAATAGTGATCGGCACCTTGGATTCGGGCCTTGCCGTGGTGGGCAGCGGGCGCGCCGTCGCGCTCGACGACAGCGGCATCATGCCCACGCTCAACGCGTGGACCACGCGGATTCACGGTGACTGGCTGTATGTCTCGTCGATCGAGGGGCTCTACCGCATTCGCCTGTCGTCGTTGCCCGATCCGGGAAAAGCCACCAGCGCCGACGCACTCGACGCTCTTGACGCGGCTTGGGTGATTTCAATGGCCGGGCGCAACCAAAGTGGCCAGCGCGCACGTTGCTGCAACGGCGGGGCGCGCTCCCGCGCTCTGTTGGTGGGCGAACAACTCTGGCTGCCGTCCATTTCGGGCGTGCTTCGCGTCGACCTTGATGCCATCGGCAGCGCCGTAATCGACCCCTTAGTTCACGTGGAATCTGCGACCTACGATGGCCAACGACACGGAATCCAAGACGGCGTCCTGACTCTGAGCGACCGTCGCGACGTGAGCTTTGACTTCACTGCGATTCACTTCCGCAGCCCCGGAGCCATGCGGTTCGACTACCGACTGGACGGCTACGACCCCGACTGGATCGAGGCTGGCGAGCGGCGCAGCGCGTTCTACACCAATCTGCCTCCGGGCGAATATCGGTTCTTAGTACGCGCCGAGGACGAGTTCGGCAAGACCGTCCACGCCGGCGAATCTCTTGATGTCACCGTGTCCCCACGCTGGTCCGAACGCCCGCTAATCCGCGCGATTGGCGTGCTGCTCGCGCTGGGACTGGTGGCGGTGGGCGTCATGCTGACGCTCGCCCGCCAACGTCGTCGAACGGCCCTGCTCGAAGCGCTGGTTCACGAACGCACCGATCAGCTTCAGCGCGCCAACGAGCGACTCGAGCACGCGAATGCCGTGCTGTCGGTCGAAAGCCAAACCGACACGCTGACCGGTCTGCCGAATCGTCGCTCGCTGTTTCAGCAGATGCCGGCGATGCTCGAAAAGCATCCAAAAGGCGTGGTGCTGGCCTTGGTCGACATCGACCACTTCAAGCGGGTGAACGACGAATACGGGCACTCAACGGGCGACGTGGTGCTGCGCGACTTTGCGGCCTTCCTGCGCCGCGCCACCCGCGACGGTGACCTCTTGGCGCGCTGGGGTGGCGAAGAATTCTTGATCGTGTTCGGTGGTCTGCCGGACGAGGCCGTCCCGGCACGCATTCAGCGCCTGCTCGACGACGGTCGCAGCGTGCATTTCGATTTGGGCCGTGAACGTCCGCTGGAAGTCCGCTTCTCCGTGGGCTGGACTCGCCACCCGCTGGGCGCCAGCACCATGGCCGACTGGAAGCACGCGCTGGAGTTGGCCGATGCCGCCCTGTACCGGGCCAAGGCCAACGGCAGGAACACGTGGGTGGGATTAGTGGCCGGCGAACGCATGGGCGAAACGGCGCTTGAGGGCCATCCCGGCAAACGCATCGAGGAACTGGTGGCGGAAAACCGCCTGCAGTGGCTGAACGTGCGCCGCGTTTAAGCGCGGTGGTAAGGATGATTCGCCAGAATCGCGCCAGCGCGATACACCTGCTCGGCCACGATCAGACGAACCATCATGTGCGGCAAGGTGAGCGCGCCCAGCGACCACGACTCGTCTGCACGCTGCATCACTGCCGGCGCGTGGCCTTCAGGACCGCCGATGAGAAAAGCCAAGTCGCGCCCCTGCTGGCGCCAAACGCCGAGGCGCTCGGCCAACTGTTCCGAGCTGTAGCCCTTGCCGCGGCCATCTAAAGTGACCACCCACGCATTCTTTGGCAGTGCTGCCAAGACCCGCTCGCCCTCGTCCTGCATGGCCCGCACGGTGTCGCGATTTCGGCCGCGCAGTCCCGGCGCCACCTCGATCAGTTCGAAGGGCAAGTCGCGCGAAAGACGGCGGACGTAATCGGCGTAGCCCTCGGCCACCCAAGCCGGCGGCCGTTCACCGACGGCGATCAGGCGAGCCTTCAGGAGTGTGCGTCGTCCGGCGGCTGGTCGCCGACCGTCCACAGGCGCTCCAGCGCATAGAACTCGCGAACGCGCGGAAGCATCACATGCACCACCACGTCGCCTAAGTCGACCAGCACCCATTCGGCCTCGCGCTCGCCTTCCACACCCAGCGGCTGGAAGCCGGCTTGCTTGGATGCTTTGGCCACTTCGTCGGCCAGCGATTTCACGTGGCGGGTTGAGGTGCCCGAGGCAATCACCATGTAGTCGCAAACCGAGCTTTTGCCGCGCACGTCAATTTCGACGAGGTCCTTGGCCTTGATCTCTTCGAGGGCGCCGACGGCGATCTTTAGGAGGGTGTCCGGGTCGGGCAACGTGGCGGGCGGTTTCGGTTTGATGACGTGCTGCGGATGCGACAAGGGGTCGTCTCGGTTTGGTTCGGGGTGGGGAGTATACGCCGAGGCTTCTACAGGCTTCCGCCGAGCCCGTCGCGCTAGCGGGTCGCGGGCGGACTGCCGTACAGGCTTCGGTGGACGATGTAGGCCGCCACAGCGTCCGGCAGGCCCTCCTGCACCGGACGTCCCTGCGCCAGCGCACGGCGCACGGCGGTAGCGCTTTCGGGCTGCAGGGGCAGGTCCAACACAAACACCCGACCCGCGGACTGGGTGCGAAGATCCGCTGCCCTGCTGGCCCAGCGGCCCTCACAGTGGGCGCTCAGCGGCGCGGACAGAGCGTCCAGCGTGCTGCCGGCGCGCTGCGCCACGACAAGATGGGCGAGGTCGAACATCGCCTCCCAAGCGTGCCAAAGAGGCAGGCTGCGAAAGGCGTCTGCGCCCATGACAAAGCCGAGCGGATGGTCGCCGTGGGCCAGCCGCCACTGGCGGAGCGTTTCAACCGTGTAGCTGGGGCCGCCGCGCTGGCCCTCGCGCAGATCCAGGCCCCATGCGCCACGCTCCGGCGGCGGTTCGGAAGCCAGCGCGGCCTGAAGCATGCCCACGCGATCCGTAAACGCCGCCCCCGGCGCGGCGCGGTGCGGCGGGTCGGCCGCGGGCATGAAATTAAGGCGATCGGCTCCGCACTGCGCAAGAGCCACGCGGGCCACGGCCAAATGGCCGAGGTGCACGGGGTCGAAGGTGCCGCCGTAAATCAGGTGCAGCGCGCTCCCGACATTCACCGCGCGAGCAACACCGACGCCGAACGCGGCCGCGCGATGGCCAGCAGCAGGCGCTCCAGCGCCCGCCACGCGTCCCCGCTGGCGCGACCTTTGGCGATGCGTTCGACCTCCCCGACGGCAATCGCGAAGCGCTCCCACGAGGAAGGCGGATGACGGTCGAGGGCGCGTTTGTACTGCGCCATCTTGGCTTCCCACAGCCGCGCCGCCCGCATCTCGGCCAGCACATTGCCGCCGCGCGCCTGCACGGCCGCGAAGCCGGCGATCTTGGTAATTTCCATTAGGGTCCAGCCCAGCAGTCCCGCCACGGCATCGCCCTCGCCGCGAAGGCCGGCCAAGATGCGCGGCACGCGCGCGGCGTCGCCGGCTAAGGCTGCGTCCACCAGCTTAAAGACGTCATAGCGCGAGGCCTCGGCAACCAACCGCTCAAGGGTCTCAAGGTCAATGGCGCCCGCTGCGGGGTCGAGCAACAGCGCCAGCTTGTCGATCTCCTGCGCGGCGGCCAGAAGATTGCCCTCGACACGCTCCACCAGACGCTCCAGCGCCTCAGGCGTGGCCGTTAAGCCCTTGCGCCGAAGACGGGTCGACAGCCAGTCCGGCAGCTCATGCGGCTTCAGCGGCCAAACCGGCACCAGATAGCCGGCGCCGGAAATGGCCTCGCTCCATTTGCCGGCGTGCTGCTTGCTCCAATCCAAAGCGGTGATCAGCAACACGGTGTCGGGCGGCGGGTTGGCGCAGTAGTCACGAATCGCTTCGCTGCCGTCTTTGCCCGGCTTGCCGGTCGGCAGGCGCAAATCGAAAAGCCGTCGCTGCGCGAACAGACTCAGCGACGCCAGGCCAACGGTTAAGCGCGACCAGTCGAAGCTGCCTTCGGCATCCAGCACTTCGCGCTCGCCGTAGCCTTCGGTCTTGGCTTTCTCGCGCACCGCGTCGGCGCACTCCTGCACCACCAGCGGCTCGGCGCCCGCCAGCAAGATCACCGGCGGCAGAGGCTCGGCGGCAACCCGTTTCAGGAAGGCGTCAGGGCGAAGCTCCACCGGCTAATCGCTGCGCAATGCCAGATCAACGCGACGCAAAATCGCGGCCTGCATGTCGCGGCGCAGCTCGTGCTGCACGATTTCCTGCTCGCCGGGATTACCGAAAGACTCGGCGGCTTCGTAAACGTAGTCGCGCGTCAGGCCCACGGTCTGCTGATCAAGGCGCTTGCCGCCCTGCGCGTCGAGCAGGTCGAAGGTGACCGTGTACCGGGTCTCCACTTCGCGCACTGCAACGAAAGCGTCCACCGACAGCGGCCGGGTTTCCCAGACTTCGGCAGTAATCGCGAGTCGCGCCGCGCCGGCCACCTCGGTGCTGGTGGCCGCGCCCGCACGATTCAGATCGCGGCGCAGTCCGTCGGCCAAGGGGCTGTAGGGGTCGGCCGCCGTGACCGCGATGGCGCCGAAGCCGTCCGGCACTTTCAGCGCGCCGCGGGGGGCGAAGCCGCAGCCCACCACCAGCGCGATAGCGAGCAGTAGGGTTGTCCGACTCAGCAGCGCACGAACGCGAAGGCGTGTCGGCGCGGGGCGAGAGCGGTCTTGCGACGGTGCGGGCATAGGGGTCATCCGACGACGATATTGACGATCTTGCCCGGAACGATGATCAGCTTCTTCACCGTCAGGCCCTCAAGGAACTTCATCACGTTCGGCTCGGCCAGCGCCATCGCTTCGATGCTGGCTTTATCGGCGTTGGCGGCCACCTCGATGGTGCCACGCAGCTTGCCGTTCACTTGCACCGCCAGCGTGAGCGAGTCGCGCACCAGCGCCGCCGCGTCGGCCACCGGGAAGGCCAAGGTTTCCAGCACCGTCTCGGCATGACCCAAACGCTGCCACAGCGTGTGGCTGGTATGCGGCGTAATCGGATTGAGCAGCAGGGCGACGGCCTCGAAGGCCTCCTGCCGCAGCGCGCGCGCCGAGTCACTGTCCTCGTCGAACTTCGACAGCGCGTTCAGCAGTTCCATCACCGCGGCAATGGCGGTGTTGAAGCTGTAGCGGCGCGCGTAGTCGTCCGTGACTTTCTGGATGACCTCGTGCAGCTGGCGGCGGATGGCTTTGGCCGCCGGCGACAGTGCGGCCACGTCCAAGACAGGCGCGGGGCCAGCATCGACATGGCGCTGCACCTGATTCCAAAGGCGGCGCAGAAAGCGCGACATGCCTTCGACGCCCGACTCGTTCCAGTCCAGCGACTGCTCGGGCGGCGCGGCGAACATCGAAAA
>JBBQIA010000126.1:0-5697 GCA_038324485.1 Lysobacterales bacterium | reverse complement strand
CTGGCCGAGGCCCGCAGCCTCCGGATCGAAGTCAACGGTCTGGTCTGCGCCTTCTGCGCCGACGGCATTACTCGCGCGTTTCGCAAAGAAGCAGCCGTCGGCAGCGTCTTTGTCAGCCTTGAAGATCGTCTGGTGGCGATTGATTTAAAAGAGGGCCAAGACATCGCCGACGCCGACGTGACTCGCACGCTGACCGACGCGGGCTACACCGTGGTCGGCATCCAGCGCAGCGACGCCACGGTGGCCGAAATTAAGACGGAACTCGGCCGTGAGTGAGCTGCATCGCGGCCTGTGGGGCGCCATGGGCGCCCTGCTGGCCAGTACCGGAACGCTAGTGTGCTGCGTGCTGCCCGCAGTGATGGTGAGTCTCGGTGCGGGAGCCGCCCTTGCCGGACTCGTCACTGCGGTGCCGCAGCTGATCTGGCTGTCGGAGCGCAAGGGCTTGGTCTTCGGTGTGGCGACGCTCGCCTTGCTGATTGCCGGCGCTCTGCTGTGGCGGGCGCGATCCGCGCCCTGCCCGGCCGACCCGCAACTGGCTGCAGCCTGCACGCGCTTGCGGCGCTGGTCGAACGGTCTGTATGCGGTGTCGGTACTGGCGACGCTCGCCGGGGCCGTGTTCGCCTTTGTGCTTCCGGCACTCAGCTGAGGCCATAAACGGCGACGGCGGCCCTACGGGGCCGCCTTGCTTACCACTGGGTGCGCTGCGGCAGCAGGCCGCGCAATTCGGGGTCGGTCAGATTGCGCCACTGGCCGGGCTTCAATCGGCCGATGTCGATGTTGACGATGCGGCTGCGATACAGGCGCTTCACCCGATAACCAAAGTGCTGACACATCAGGCGGATCTGACGGTTCAACCCTTGGGTCAACACGATGCGGAAGCCCACCGGGCCGATCTTCGAGACCTTGCATGGCAGGGTCGTTTGGCCGTGCATCGGGATGCCGCCGCGGGCCATGCCGCGCAGGAACTCTGGCGTCACGTCTTTGTTGACGCCCACCCGATATTCCTTGTCCTTGCTGTTCTCAGCGCGAAGAATCTCGTTGACGATGTCGCCATTGCTCGTCAGCAGGATGAGGCCTTCGCTGTCCTTATCCAGACGCCCAATCGGGAAAATGCGCTGCTCGTGGCCGATGACCTCGATAATGTTGCCGGGCACTTCCGCTTCGGTGGTGCAGGTGACGCCCATCGGCTTGTGATACGCGATGTAGACGTGCTTGCGCTTATTCGGCGCACCGGCGGCGCGTGCCGCCACGGTTTGGCCGTCGACGGCGACTTTGTCGCCCTCGCCAAGCTCAGCGCCGACTCGGGCGCGTACGCCGTTGACGGTGACGCGGCCTTCGCCGATCAGGCGGTCGGCTTCACGGCGCGAGCAGAAGCCCGCCTCGGAGAGGTGTTTGTTCAGGCGCATCGCTGCGTGCCGAGTCAGTAAGGGCGCGCAGGATACCCCTCGCCGGACCGCGAAGCCTGAACCCGACCTTGGCGTCGGCTTCACCTTCCGTGAATTTCCGTCGGACCCAACTCAGGCGATGATCGCGGCTCACCCCTGTGACGGACTCCGAATGCGCCTTCTGGAACGCTCTCTTCTTCGCCCGGCCGTGTTGGCGACGCTCGCGCTGGCTGCTCTGCCGGCCGCGTTCGCCGCGCCGCGACCGATCACCCACGAGGACTTGTGGACCTTTGCCCGCCTGGCCCCTCCCGCGATCTCGCATGACGGCCAGCAGGCCGCCGTGGTGGTGGCCCAGCCCGCGTACGATCCGACAGAGCAGAGCGCCGACCTTTGGCTGGTGCCCACGAGCGGCGCCATCGCGCCCCGGCAGCTGACCTTCAGCAAGGCGGCCGAGTCGGCGCCCGTCTTCAGCCCCGACGGCACGCGTTTGGCCTACACCGTGCAGCGCGAAGGCGACACGGCAGCACAGGTTTACGTGCTGGACCTGCAGCAGGGCGGCGAGCCGCGTCGGGTGACGTCGATTTCGACCGGCGCCCGCACGCCGCAGTTTTCGCCGGACGGCACGCAGCTGCTGTTCGTCAGCACGGTTTATCCCGGCACCATGAACGATGCCGACAACCAGCGCATTGCCGGCGAGCGCAAGGCGCGCAAAGACAATGTGCGCATCTACACCGGCTTTCCGATTCGCAACTGGGATCGATGGCTGGATGATCGCCAGCAGCGCCTGTTCGTCGTGTCGGCCGCGGGCGGCGAGTCACGCGACCTGCTGGCCGCCAGTGACTTGGTGAAACAGCCCGGTTTTGGTGGCCGCTTCACCGACACCGGCGAAGAGATCGACGCGACCTGGACGCCCGACGGCAGCGCTGTCGTGTTCTCGGCCACCGTCAACCGCAATCGGGCGGCCTTCGCAGCCGTCCACACCGACCTGTATCGCGTGGCGGCCACGGGAGGTGAGGCCACGCGCCTGACCGGCAGCGGCGAATTGACCGAACAGGATGCCTTTGGCCGACCGCAGTTCAGCGCCGACGGTCGTCATCTGGTGGCGCAAGTGGTGCCTCGCGGCGAGAAGGTCTACAACGCCTCGCGCTTGGCGACCTTTGCATGGCCATCGATGGCTTCCGGCGCCACAGTGACCCTGCCGCGCACGCTTGCCGTGAGCAGCTTTGGCATTGATGGCGACAGCCGCACGCTGTGGATGAGCGCCGAAGACGCCGGCCACGAGAAGATTTTCCGCGGACGCATTGGCGAGAGCGACGCACGCCTCGCCTTCGAAATGAATAGCGGCGTTTACAGCGGCCTGCAGGTGGCCGACGCCGCACGCGGCGTGCTGGTCGCTAATTTCGACAGCGCCGTCAATCCGCCGGAACTGGTGCGCATCGACCCGCGCAGCGGGCATCGCGCCCTGACCGCCTTCAACAGCGAAAAAGCGGCGATTCTCGATATGGCGCCGGCCGAAAGCTTTTGGTTTGAAAGCGCGCGCGGCGCCCAAATCCACAGCTTGCTGGTGAAGCCGGCCGGGTTCGATCCGGCGAAGCGCTACCCGCTGCTGGTGCTCATGCACGGCGGCCCGCACATCATGTACCGCGACTCCTTCGGCATCCGTTGGAATTACCACCTGCTTGCCGGCTCCGACCGTGCGGTATTGCTGACCAACTACACCGGGTCAACCGGATTCGGCGAGGCCTTCGCGCAGGGCATTCAACTCGATCCCTTCGAAGGTCCGGCAAACGAAATCAATCAGGCGGCCGACGTCGCGATTGAGCGCTTTGCCTTCATCGACGGCGATCGACAGTGCGCCGGTGGTGCGAGCTACGGCGGCCACCTAGCCAACTGGCTTCAGGGCACGACAACCCGCTACCGCTGCCTGATCAGCCACGCGGGCTTGGTGAACTTGGAGTCGCAGTGGGGCAGTTCGGATTCGATCTACCACCGCGAAGTCAACGCGGGTGGCCCAGCGTGGGAGCGCAGCAAGGTCTGGATCGACCAGAACCCGATGCTGAAGGCGGCGAACTTCAAGACGCCGGTGCTCGTGACCATCGGCGAGCAAGACTTCCGCGTGCCGCTGAACAACACCATCGAGTACTGGTCGCTGCTGCAGCGCCAGCAGGTGGAAAGCCGACTGGTGGTCTTCCCCGATGAGAACCACTGGATCTTGAAGGGCGAGAACAGCCGCACCTTCTACGGCGAACTGGAGTCGTGGCTGGATCGCTGGGAAGCCACCCAGCCGTAACTCGTCCCCCGCAGGCGGCCTCCTTACTCGGAGGCCGTCTCAGCCTTTGGCGCAAAGGTCTCGCCGAAAAAGTTACCCGGATTCCACGTGGGCCGCGCATCCGAGTCGGCGACTTCAGCGATGACTCGAGTGTTGAGTCGCGCGAGCATCGCCAACGACGGCCAATGAATCGTCTGGCTCAGATCATCGCCGGGCTGGTGGTAGCGCTCTTTGAGGAATGCGGCAACGCGGGCGCCCTGATCCTGCTCTGGGTCGGTCGACTGCAGGCCTTCGTCGATGTAAAGCGCCGGAATGCCTGCGCGCACAAACGCGTACTGGTCACTGCGCACGAAGATCACCTCTTCCGGCTTGGCGTCAGGCGTCAGCGCCACGCCCTCGGCTTCGGCCGCACGCGCCACGACGGCACCCAGACTCGAATGCTCCGCGCCGAAGGCCGTGACGTCGGCCATCGGTGCCAAAGCCACCGGCATGTCGATGTTGATGTTGGCCACCATCGCGGCCCTCGGCACCGTGGGGTGCTGGACGAAATAGTCGGCGCCCTGCAAGCCCGACTCTTCGGCGGTGACCGCAATGAACAGCACCGAGCGGCGCGGGCGCTGCGGCGCACTGGCGAGCAACCGCGCAGTGTCCAGCATCACGGCAATGCCCACGGCATTGTCGAAAGCGCCGTTGTAGATGGCGTCGCCGCCAATCGGCACACCCTTGCCGACATGATCGAGATGCGCCGAGATCACCACGTACTCGTTCTTCAAGGCTGGGTCGCTGCCTTCCAAAACGCCGACTACGTTCGGGCTCGACTTCTGGCGAATCATCGACTGACGCTGCTGCGCGATTTCGAGCGGCAAATCGAAGGCCTGCGGCGTGCCGGCGGCAGCGGCGGCATAGGCCTCGTCCAAGCTGCTCGGGGCGCCGACGAATAGGGCCGCGGCAGCGTCGGGACTGACCGCCGCGCGAATCGACATTTGAGCGCCCGCCTCGTTGGGCACGCCATCGGCGTCGACCCACGCCATACGCGAGCGCCACGACTGCTGCACCAAGCGCTCCCAAGGCGTGCGCGCCTGATCGTCTGGCGTCTGCAGGGTGATCATGCCCACCGCGCCGCGTGCCGCCAGCTCCAGCGTCTTGGTCAAGCGCGAGGAATGATGCGCGCGGACTTCCGGCGGAAAATTGGCCGGCGCACCGCCAAAGACCACAACCACTTTTCCGGCCACGTCCACGCCGGCCAAATCGTCATAGCCTTGCGCGGGCGCGCTGACGCCGAAGCCCACGAACACGGCGCGTGCGCGGCCCGACGATGAGGGGTCGGTCAAGCTGGCCGTCGGCAGAAATTGCTTGCCCGGCGCCAGCGCCAGCGGCGTGCCGCCGTCGGGATAAAGCACCAGCTGGGACGGCGGCAGCAGGGCCAATGATTCGACCAGAGGCACCTGCTGAAACCAGCCCTCGTCGGTGCCCGCAGGCCTCAGGCCAAGCTGGGCAAATTCGCTGGCCACGTAGCGCGCTGCAATGTCGTAGCCGCGCGTGCCGGTCATGCGGCCTTCCAGCGCGTCATCGGCGAGAAAACTGGCGTGGGCGCGAATGGTTTCAGTCGATGCGGACGATGACGCCGTGGCGGCGCTTTCAGCGGGTAGCACGCTCGTGTTCGTCCCGGAATCACAGCCCGAGGCAGCGAGCGCTAAGGCGGCGAGGAGGGTCAGTGGAAGAGTGCGAGACGTGGTGGGCGAGATCATTCGGGCTCCAATGCGAGAATTCAGCCCGGAGCCTATCAAGGCTGCTTCCTCGACGGCGTTGCTACAACGATTTCGCCAGCAACACGTCGATTTTTGCGTCTTTCTCTTCCCAGACGCCATTGAGCCACTGCTGAAAACGCACGCGGTATTCGCGATCGTTTTCGTAGTCGCCACCAATCAAGTCGGCCGGCACCTCGCGCAGACGAAGGTCCACGCGAATTTCCGGCACCCGGCCGGCCAACAGGTCGACGAAGCTGGGCCGACCCTGCGGATAGACGATGGTGACGTCGACGAT
>JBBQIA010000125.1:0-5743 GCA_038324485.1 Lysobacterales bacterium | reverse complement strand
TCAGCGACATCCACTGTGCTTGAAAGGTCGCCGCGAAGGAGCCGTTCGCGGCAGGGATTTCGCGAGTGTGGGGATACCAGCGGGAAGACAGTTGGGCTCGGCCCATGCCGTCGCATGAAATCCAGCTACCGGCAAGGCTGTGCTTGTCAACTCATTGAGCCGGTCATCCGGCCTTCAAAATCTACCCCAGTGCTTCCGGCGACAGCCACCTTGCGGCGAGATCGTCGAACGTTTCGGCTTCAATGGGGGGACTGAGCTTGCGCCCAGCGTGGCCGTGCTCCACGCGTCAATCGGCTTGCGCCGCGGCGAGTATTTCTAACAACTGAGTGCGTAGCCATGTGTGGGCGGTGTCGGCTTCGTGTCGTGGGTGCCACGCCAGCACCATCGGTTCGGCCTCCACCGCGAACCCGAGCGCCAACACTTCAAGTCCGATCGATTGCGCCATCGATCGCGCCACACGTTCGTTGAGGGTAGCCACCAGATCGCTGCGTGCGGCGATGAGTGCGGCCACGTTGGCTTGCGGCACCGTCACCACGACATCACGCGCAAGGCCCTGCGCGGCCAACGCCGCATCCACCGGCGAACGTGCCCCCGGACGCAATTGCACGCCCACGTGTACCTGCGCCGCAAAGCGCCTCGCCGTGAGCGGGCGGGCTGCCGCAGGGTGACCACGGCGCACCACGGCCACTGGCTTCTGGCGCAGTAGCTCCAGCACCTGTACCTCTGGCTCGCGCGGAGCGAAGTGGCCGATGTCCAGGTCCACGCGGCCCTCGCGAATTGCGGCCGAGTCACCCTCTGTTTCCGGGACGAAACGCAGCGTGGCCTGGGGCATCGCGCGACGCAGCGCCTGGGCCAGGGCCCCGCCAAACGCGATGGCGATGCCCTCGGGTGCGCGCACCACGAATACGCGCTGAACCGAGGCCAGACTGTCGGACTTGCCGCGCGTTGCCAGCGCCTGTGCCTGCGCAACCCATTGCGCAACGGGCTCGCGCAGCGCCAGCGCGCGTGGCGTTGGCACGAGACGACGGCCGGCGCGCACCAGCAGCGGATCGTCCAGGACATCACGCAGTCGCGCCAGCGCATGGCTGGTCGCCGGCACGCTCAGGTGCAGCCGCTCGGCCGCACCCGTCACGCTGCCGGTCGACAGCACGGCGTCCAACACGCGAAGGAGGTTGAAGTCATATGTTTTCATCTGCTGCAACTATAGATTTCAAACATTGCACTGGCGGACATTGATGGGCCCCAGCACACTGGCGCTTGAGAAGGAATGCCGCCATGAAATCCACCGAAATCCCGAACCTCGCGCCGGGCACGATGACCCCGCCTGCCATGACTGCTGCCACGCCGCGGCCAGAGGTGTCCACCGGCCGCACCGCGCCGCAGTCCGCCATGTTCGGCGCGTTGGCCCTGATGTTGGTGCTTTCGGGTCTGGACCAGACCATCCTGTCAACGGCATTGCCTGTCATTGCTGCTGCGCTACCTGGGCGCGAACTGGCGCCGTGGGTGTTCTCAAGCCACTTGCTGGCTTCCACCGCCGTGATTCCGTTGTACGGCAAACTGGCTGATCGGTTCGGTTCGCGCCCGCTGCTGATGATGTGCACGAGCCTGTTCCTGCTGGGGTCGGTCGCCTGTGCCGCAGCGACAACCATGCCGGCCTTGGTGGCAGCACGCGCCTTGCAGGGTCTGGGCGGTGGCGGCTTGATGACGCTGACGCTGCTGGCCACGGCCAGCCTGTATGGCCCCGAGGAACGCGGGCGGCGCATGGCCATGCTGGGCGCGGCCTTTGGTCTGTCCACACTGGCGGGTCCAGTGGTCGGCGCGCTCCTGCTGCAGGTGCTTCCTTGGCAGGCGGCCTTCCTGCTGAACATTCCGGGAGCGGCATTTGCGCTGCTGGTGTTGGCACGCGCCGATCTGGGTGGTGGGCGGACGCAGCAGCGACCCATGGATAGCCTTGGCGCCGCATTGCTGGCTGCCGCACTCGTGGCACTCTTGCTGGCCATCCGTCGCGAAGGGTTGGGCAACATCGCGCTGATCAGCGGCTTTCCGGCCGCAGCCCTCGCCTGCACCTTGTTGCTGGCCTGGGTCTGGGTGGAACTTCACGCCGCTGATCCGGTGTTGCCGTTGGGATTGTTTCGGCATCGCACGTTTGCCGCCGCGGGCGCGGTTTCCCTGCTGAGCGGCGTGCCGCTTTTCTGTGGCGTGGTTTTCGTGCCGGTCTATTTGCAGCAGGGTCTCGGCCTGGGTGTGCTGGCCTCGGCGCTGCACACGCTACCCCTGATGTTGGGCATCACCGTTGGCGGGCAACTGGCGGGGTGCGCGTTGCGCAGTGGGATGGCACCACGGCGCCTGGCCGGCTTGGCCGCCACAGGTATCAAGCTTGGGTTTGCCTTGGCGGCGTTGGTGCTGTGGCGTGCGCACCTGCAGCCGCTGCTACTTGCAGGCGCATTGCTGCCGGTGGGGCTGGGGCTCGGGCTGTTGTTCCCTCTGGTGACCGTATTGGCTCAGCGCGGCGCACCGGCCGCGCATATGGGCGTGGCGACCGCTGTACCGGTCATGCTGCGTTCGCTGGGCGGTGCAGTTGGCGTCGCCGTGATGGGCGAGATGCTGCATGCTGACATGTTGCACGCGCAGGCAATAGGTCTGCATTCGCAAGCGCAAGCTGCACATGCCCTGGCGGGCGGGGTGGCTTCATTGTGTGGCTGGGCTGCTGCTGCAGGCGTCGCTACTTTCGCCGCGTCGAGATGGCTGCCTATTGCCATACCAGCCATCACAGCCAACCCTGCCTGAGCCGCCCACTGTGGACTCCAACGCCAATGCGCCCGCCGCGATCTTTCCCATTTCCGTGCAGGCAGAGAAATCGCCCTGACTCACCGAGCAAAAGGCTTGGCGCTCGGGGCCAGCCTAAAGAGCTTTTCGTGAATGGCCTGGCTGCTTCCGCATTGGCACTACTCAAGCTCAGCAACGCTCTTTTCCAGTCGACGCTTCCAGTCGGCGTCTTGCTCGTGAGCGGCAAGGTGCTTGAGCGCCGCGATGCGGGCGAAGACCAGCGCCTTCTTGGCAGGCAGCGCGACGTCGGGGCGCACACCGACCCGTTCCCAGTTCGTGTGGGTGACCGGGTTCACCGGGCGCCCCGTCGGCAGGAACATCATGAAGTGGTCGCCCAGCCTAACCGGGGAGCCGGCGTGAGCGGCGCCGGCGCTCGTCTCGCCCACCAGCGTCGCCCGCCCGCTGTGCTTCAGCGCGTAGGCGAAGTCTTCGCAGCCTGAGCCCGTTTCCTCGCTCATCAGCAGGTAGAGCTTGCGCCGCTCGCCGTAGAGCGGCCCGGGCACCGTGGGATCGGTCCACCGCGCTTCGGTGCGGTCTTCGTCGCGCCAGTACACGTCGTTCAGGTGGGTCTTGGTGTCGAAGAACCGACTGGCAACGAGCATCACCGTGTCTGGGTCGCCGCCCCCGCACTCGCGCAGGTCGATGATCAGCGCGTCGGTGTCAGCCAGCAGCGTCATCACCGCCGGCAGGCGCGGCGCCACCGTTGCGGGACGGTGGAAATTCCGGAGTTCCAGCAGCCCCACATTGCCCGGAAAGCGCTGCACCCTCTCGATACCTGCCGCCCTGCGCAGTGCGTACTGACGCTCCATCTGCGCTTGCTCGAGCGACGGGCCGCTGTCGCTCGGTTCGGGCTGCGGCGCCTCGAAATACTTCACCTGCAGATGCCTATCGCCATGCGCCAGCGCCTGCATCGAAGCCGTGAGCGCGCGGGCAAACGCCTTGGCGCTGGTGTGGGCCAGCAGCGTAGTGCGCTGCGCCTGCAGGCCGCGCTCAAGCTCGGCGGCCACCTCGGGCAAGACATAGCCCCGGCGCAGCCGCGCGACAGCTTCGTCCAGCACGGCGGCATTGCCGGCGGCATCCACCACCCGGTCCGTTTGAGGAGGGCCCTCGTCGGGCGGCGCGGAGAGGGTGAGAAAGGCGGCGACGGCTGCCGCCGTCGCGAGCGACAGAGCGACGGTGAGGGTAATCCGTGTGTGGCGCTTCATGGACAGGCTCCTGGTACTTGAGAGGAGCGGCCACGTTGCTGGTTGAATGTGGATAAACCGTGGGGGTGGTGGGGTACTGGAAGGCAGTACGACGGCGCTGCAGGCAACCAATGCGAGCGGCAACAAGGCTACAAGGCGATGCGGTAGCCCAGCCCGTAGACGGATTGGATGAGATCTGTCTCCGGCAGCGCGGCGGCGAGCTTGCGACGCAGGTTCTTGATATGGCTGTCGATGGCGCGATCGGCCACGTCCAGGCTGTCGCTGCGGGCGAGGTCGAGCAACTGCGCGCGCGAGAAGATGACGCCGGGGCGGCTGGCCATCGCCGCGAAAAGGCAGAACTCTGAGGGCGTCAGCGCGAGCGGGACGCCGCGCAGGAAGACAGCGCGGCGGGCCTCATCGATCCGCACGAGCTGTGCAAGCCCGGACTGCTCCGACGCGCGCTGGCTCCTGCGCAGCACGGCCTTCAGCCGGGCCATCAGTTCGCGCGGGCTGAAGGGTTTGCACAGGTAGTCATCGGCACCCACCTCGAGGCCCAGCAACCTGTCGAACTCTTCGACCTTGGCCGTCACCATGAGGATGGGCACCTCGGAGAAGCCGCGCACCTCGCGGCAGAGCGAGAGGCCGTCGAGCCCCGGCAGCATCAAGTCGAGCACCATCGCAGCGGGCGGATTCATCCGAATTCGCGCGAGGGCCTCGCGGCCGTCGGACAGCTGTTCAGGCTCGAAGCCCGCAGCGCGCGCATAGTCAGCGATGAGCGCGCTCAAGTCCGCCTGGTCCTCGACGATGAGCAGGCGCGGCGCCGACGTCATGGCGCCGCCAGCGGCAGTCGCAAGGTGACCCGCAGGCCGCCAAGGGCAGAGGCCTCGAAACGCAGTGCGCCGCCGTGCGCCTGGGCCACCAGCGTGGCCAGCGCCAAGCCCAGACCCATGCCGCCCACGGCACTGTCAGGCGCCACGCGAAAGAAGCGCTCCCCCAGCCGCGCGCGCGCGGACTCAGGGACTGATGGGGCCGTATCGTCGACGTGCAGCTCGAACGCGCCACCGTCGCTGGTGCCCATGACCTCGACACGGCCACCGCGCGTGGTGTAGCGGGCAGAGTTTTCCAGCAAGTTGATGAACAGCTGCCGCAGCCGCTGCGCGTCGCCCTGCACCAACGCCAAGCTGGGCGCCGGCCCCAGGTGCGCGCTCAAACCGGCAGCTGCAAAGCGTGGCGCAAAGCCTTCGAAAACGTCGCACAGCAGCGGCCAGGGATCGAGCGGCAAGAGAGTCAGGCGCATCGGGTCTACGTCCGCGCGCGCGAGTTCGGCGAGCTGCTCGACAAGGCTGCCCAGCAGCGCCACGTGACGCAGCAGCAGGGCGAAGTTCTCGGGCGAGGGCGGGCGCACGCCGTCCTGCAAGGCCTCGAGCTGCGCACGCAGCACGGCGAGCGGGGTGCGAAGTTCGTGCGAGGTGTCGGCCACCCAATGCCGGCGCACCTGCTCAGTCTGCTGCAGCCGGGCGGCGAGGTGGTTGAAGGCCTGCGCCAGATCGCCCAGCTCGTCGCGACGTGTGAGAGTCAAGCGGGTAGCGTAGTGCGCCTGCTCAAGTTGCTGCGCCCCTTGCACCAAATGGCGAACAGGGCGGCGGACCGACATCGCAACCAGCGCAGCGGCCAGCGCGCTGAGCGTCAAACCCAACGCGAGCAGCAGCAGAAGGTTGTGCTGCTGGGCAAGG